>DSEZ01000001.1 GCA_011055275.1 Thermoprotei archaeon
TCTGGATCCACAAGGCCTTCGGTCTCCAGGGACCTGTAGGTTCTGATAGCGGTTTCTTCCCTTATGGGTTTAGCGAAAAGCAGGGACGCGAGGAACCACTTGAAGATTTCCCTTTCGTCTCCGCTCTTGAGGTCGATTCCCAGCAACTCCGAATAGGGCTTGCCCAGCCTTTTTACGAGGTCGCCCAGCTCCTCCATGAAAAAAAGCGCCCTTAAGCTAAACGCCTTGTGCCTGATTATGGGGTAAATCCTTGGAAATTTTGGACTCAAAAAGTTAATAAAGGGAGTTCTCTTGGATCCCGATAAATTTTGGAGTACAAGTGGACAGCGCTGAGCGTGACCACGGTTGGCGCCATACTTGGTAGCATGCAAGGTTCGGCGTTGATGATAGCGCTTCCCAGTATGATGAGGGACCTGGACTTGAACTTCTTCTTTGCCATGTGGATAATATTGATTTACATGCTTCTCACGGTTGCCCTCGTGCCCATGTTGGGTAGGTTCGCGGATATAGTGGGCAGGAAGAAGCTTTACAACGTGGGCTTTGCCATATTCGGCCTTGGATCTTTGCTCAGCGGAATGACCATGGGAAAGGGGGCGGTCGCAGGGGTGGAGCTCATAGCCTTCAGGGGAATTCAAGCCGTTGGCGGGTCCTTCCTCATGGTTAACAGCGTGGCCATTGTCACGGATGCATTCAAGAAAGGCGAGGTAGGTCTCGGCCTTGGCGTCAACCAAGTGGCAGGGATAGCTGGTTTCACGACCGGCCCAGTGGTTGGTGGCATGCTTACGGCAATATCCTGGAGATGGGTCTTTCTCTTCAACATACCCATAGCCATATTTGCCGTTCCGTGGGCCTACTTTAGGCTAAGAGAGGTCGTTGAGCCGCTTAAGAACGAGTCCTTTGACTTCGTAGGTAACGTGCTGCTCTTGACAGGGCTCACGCTGATGTTGCTCGGCCTAACGTTCATAGCTTTTCCCGGCTTTCCCGAGATCTACACCGTGTTCCTCCTGATCGGCTCCTTGCCGTTTTTCGCGCTATTTGTTTACGTCGAAAGGAGGGTAAAGTATCCGCTGATAGACTTCTCGCTTTTCAGGAACAGGCTTTTCGCCTTGGGTAACATATCGAACCTTCTCAACGGCATAGCCACGGGAGCAGTGATGTTTTTGCTCATTTTCTTCCTTCAGGGTCCCTATGGGCAGACTCCGCTATCAGCGGGTATAATGATGATACCCTTTGGTTTGGCCTTTCTAGCCGTTGGGCCCGTAAGTGGCAGGCTTTCAGATAAGTGGGGCTCAAGGATTTTAAGCACGGCGGGGCTAGGGGTAACTGCGATCGGCCTTCTCTTTCTGGCCACCATAACGAAGCAGACGCCCTATCCTTACCTAGCGGCTTACATGGCCATCATGGGAGCGGGAGGAGGGCTATTTGAGTCTCCGAACACCAATGCCGTCATGACCTCGGTGGACCCTCACAAGAGGGGAATCGCTTCGGGTGTTAGGACGATGCTTAGGAACACTGGCAGCATGCTGAGCCTTGCCGTCTCCTTCCCGTTTCTCATAAGCCGGGTCTCGGTTAACGACCTGATGCAGATAATGATATACGGTGGAGGAGTGCAGGATAAGGCCTTTAACCTCTCCTCTTTTGAGTACGGCCTTCACCTCGCCTTCTACTTCTCTTTGGTCATCAGCGTGGTTGCCATGATCTTGTCTTCGTTTAGGCCATCTCACTCTCCCATGGCAGAATCGCGGGCGGATCAAACTAATGCGCGTTAAGTGCTAAGGATACGAGCAAGAGATCTGGGCTTAAAATTTCGCCGGTTAAACGTTTGGAGAAGGGCATGAGGCAAGGGCTTACCTGAAGGTCAAATTTTAGAGGCGTGGCGTTTTTTTGTGAGGTGGTAGCCTTACGAGAACTTGGGATAAGCGCGTGCGAATCAGGGTTGCGCTCACAACGCTTCCGAGCAACTCGCCCCTTATGCACTTTAACTCTTCGGCTGAAATTTTCCTTTCCGGCTTGGCACTGGTTTGGCGGTTTACGCGTTTTAACTCGAGCTTGGGGAGAGGTAAAATCCCGTTTTCATGAATGGGTTTGTTCTTCGCGAAAAGCAAAAA
>DSEZ01000002.1 GCA_011055275.1 Thermoprotei archaeon
AACGGTTGGCACGTTCAAGGAACACCTTGGCATCGCGCTTGCCCTTAACCTGCCGGTTTTCTGCGTCGTAACTAAGATAGACTTGTCGCCAGCGGAAATCACACAGAGGACGCTCGCGGAAGTCGAGCGCTATTTGAAATTACCGGGCGTAAGCAAGATTCCCTTCCTAGTCAAAACAAAGGGAGATGTGGTAATAGCCGCCAAAAACATGCCATACGCCAGAGTGGTCCCCATATTCATGGTTTCGAATGTCGATGGAAGGGGCATCGATTTGATAAAGGAGTTCCTCGAATTAATCCCACCCAGAATCAAGTGGGTTGAAAGGGATAACTATCCCTTCATGGCCTATATTGACGAAAAGTTCAACGTTACAGGGGTTGGCTTGGTTGTAAGCGGCTTAGTTGAGCAGGGAAAGGTCAAGAGCGAGACCTTGCTTGAAATAGGCCCCTTCGCAGATGGCTCCTTCAGAAAGGTAAGAGTCAAATCCATACAGACAAATCGGGTGTTTGCAAGCGAGGTTTGCGCTGGAAGCGATGCCGCTTTTGCATTAACCGGAGTCGACTACGCGGAAGTCAGAAAGGGCATGATACTTGCTGACCCATCGCTGTCGCCAAAGGCCAGCAAAGGATTTATAGCTAGGATAAGGGTTTTGCACCACCCGACGACCATAAGGGTGGGCTACACTCCGGTGGTACACATACACACCATAAGACAAGCAGCTAGGATAACCAAAATGAGCAAAGAGGCGCTTAGAAGCGGTGACGTAGACCAGGTCGAAATGATCTTCACACAAAGGCCGGAATTTGTGAAAGTTGGCGATACATTCATATTCAGAGAGGGAAGGGCTCGCGGCCTTGGCATGGTATTATCTCTTATTCAGTAGATTACGCCCGTCGTTACGTGAGGACTTTGGGGGGCCTCAAATAGCGTGGCCGCCTTAACCTCCCCTAGGGTTGCGCAGCCGAGCCACACCTCTCGTTAAGTCGCTGGGCCGCGTTTAAATCACAGATTAAACCCAGCTAGAGCACCAATCGCTTTCGTTTGATTTCGTGACGTGGTCGCAGCTCGAAGAGGATATCTTCTCCTGTACCGCAAGTCGAGCTTGGCTTTTAGCGAACATCTCCGAACGCATTGAACTGCATCCTTTCCATATCCCGCATCTTAGCGGAAGGTGCCCGTAATAAAGACAAACCAAATAGGTGCCTAATTAATGCAAAAGCGGCGCGCCTTAGTTAAGAAACGCTGCCCCGAGATCGGTACGGCCTCGTTCGCACTTGCTCCATCCACAAACCGGGCACGTCATGCATCCCTCAGACACTATCAAGGGGCTTCCGCACTCCGGGCACGTTGGATTGCCGTATCCCCAGGAGTCGTCTTCGAGTCCTTCGTGACCTTCCTGACTTTTTTCGAGCGACAGCGAAACAAGCGGCTTTTGGGACTCCACCTTACCGGACTTTAACTCCATGTACTTGCTTAGGGCCTTGCCAATAGCGTCTGGAACCGAGAGGATCTTTTCCCCCTCTTGCCAGACCGGCTCTCCTCCCCTGATTCCCACCAGCTCCTTTATTATGGCGTTGGGATCCGCCCCTATCCTCAGGGATAATGATATTAGCCGACCTATGGCCTCCGTGAAGGCCGCTATGGCCGCCCCGCTCTTTCCCAAAGTTGTGAAGACCTCAAACATCCTGCCGTCCTTCTCGTTGATAGTCACATAAAGGTTACCAGAATCGGTCTTCATCTTGATGGTCATGCCAGAAAGGACTGACGGGCGGGCTTCAGGCAAAATTCCTCCTGCCTCCTTTGTCACCTCCTTCTTTTGCTCGTTCTTTTGCTCGGCAGTTGAACCCGTGTAAAGCACCTGGACGCTCCTGCTACCATCTCTGTAAATCGTTATCCCCTTGCATCCGAGCTCGTACGCTTCGAGGTAAGCCTTAGCGACCTCGTCAACGGTTGCGGAGTTCCTCATATTTATAGTCTTACTAACCGCGTTGTCGACAAAGGCCTGCCATGCGGCCTGCATGGCCACGTGATAATGAACATCTATTTCGAGCGCGGTCTTGAATAACCTCTTGACCTCGTCCGGGACCTCGTTTATGCCCTCAAGCTTACCAGCTCTTGACACCTTCATCATGAGATCGTCTGAATAGAAGTCAAGGCGCTTTGCAACTTCCTGGAAAAGAGGGTTCACCTCTGGAAACTCGCCGACGCTCACTTTTTTCACGTAGGCCACCGCGAAAAGCGGCTCTATGCCTGAAGACGCTCCTGCTATCATGGATATCGTACCTGTAGGGGCTATGGTTATGGTATCAGCGTTTCTCAACCCATACTTCCTTATTCCCTCCTTCACTGATTGCCAATCCAAAGGTGGCCTGTTCAAGTCAACGTTCTTACCGAAAACCCTGCCAGAGAATGGCAACGTAGGTTGCTCGGAGTCGTATATGCTTCCCTTGAAGGCGGGGAAGCTACCACGTTCCTTAGCTAGCTCTATGCTTTCTAGCTTTGAATGGTAATTGATGAACTCCGCCACCTGCGAAGCTACATTTAGCCCTTCCTCAGAGTCATATGGTATGCCAAGCATTATAAGCATATCAGCCCATCCCATAACCCCCAGCCCAGTCTTCCTATTGGCCTTGGTTATCCGTTCTATCTCTTTTAACGGAAAGGCGTTGGCATCTATGACGTCGTCGAGAAAGCGCGTGGCCAGCTTAACCGTCTCCGCGAGACCTTCCCAATCGATTTTGGGAGACTGCGGATAGCCCTTAACAAAATGCCCTAGGTTTATGCTACCGAGGTTGCATGACTCGTAAGGCAGAAGTGGCTGCTCGCCGCACGGATTTGTACTCTCTATTTCACCAAGTTGGGGTGTCGGATTGTATTGATTTATGCGATCCAGGAACACCATACCAGGATCCCCAGTTGTCCACGCTTGCTGACATATCTCCTGAAATATCTTCTTGGCACTCACCTCCGATGTTACCTGCCCGTTGCGCGGATTGATCAGCTTGTACGTGGTGTCGTTTTTCAATGCCTTCATGAACTCCTCCGTTGCTCCAACGCTTATGTTGAAGTTTTGAAGCGTCTTCATATCCGCCTTGCAGGTTATGAACTCCTCGATATCCGGGTGATCAACCCTCAGTATGCCCATGTTGGCGCCCCTTCTTCTGCCCCCTTGCTTTATCTGCTCGGTGGCAGCGTCAAAAATCTTCATGAACGAGACTGGCCCGCTAGCGACGCCCATTGTGCTCTTCACTATGTCGTTCTTTGGCCTTATCCTTGAAAAGGAAAAACCGGTACCACCGCCGCTCTTGTGAATTATGGCGGTATTTTTGAGGGCATCAAATATGCCATCT
>DSEZ01000003.1 GCA_011055275.1 Thermoprotei archaeon
GATCGTCACTGCGAGCTCGAAACCGACACGACACCGACGTACTTGAACACCGTTCCAAGGGCTATTTCCCTGAACTCAACCGTTTCAAATAACCCATCAAGTTGGCGCCTTACCGACTCGTTCTCAGGATTGTTCTGATATATTGTTTTCAGACCAAAGAACAACGAAAACTCCTTCCCCGTTGAAAGCAAAGCCAAAACGGGGACCACGAACTCGAAATACGCAAGACACAAGGCGTACTTCACCCTCGATGATGGCCTTCCTATGCTCACTATAAATATCCTTCCGCCGCTCTTTATAGATCCTCTTAAATTGCTAAGGGTAAGGTCGTAATCGATGGATGCGTGCAGGGAAAAGCCCATCACCACGTGATCAAATACCCCTTTCCTGAAGGGAAGGGATTCAAATACCCCCTGCACCCTGTCTCCTGTGCCCTGCGCCAACATATTAAAGCTCGCGTCAAGCATCACGGTATCGACGCCGAAACGCCTCAACAAATCGCTCATAGCTCCTTTTCCCGAACCCGCATCGAGGACCAAGTCGCCGGGTCTCAGCGGAAGCTTAAGCGCTTCCATTCTCCACCTTCTGACCTGCCATAGGCTTATGGCATCACTACCCTTATCGTAAACGCGGGGCACCTGCTCGTATACTTGGCTTAAGTAAAACCAAAGACGCCCTAAACCGCTCTTCATAGAAGTAGGAACACCTCATGGCACGCGTCTCCGTTCAACCAAAAAGGTTTTCCGAAGACATCGGTGCTAGCAACACTTCACCTTTATCGTTGGAGACCCTGTCCGTTAGGGCGAGGAGATGGAAAAGGTAGAGGTCAACGTAAAAATGTTCTGCGGATGTTTCCCGAAGGCCTCCCTGAAGCACAAGCGCGCGATGGCTACCTAGACGCCGCAAATAGCTGACCTAACGAGAGATGCGGGGTGGGTCTCGCAAGCAGAAAAAGGTGAAGCCGCGCCGAGCTACCCGAAGCCCGCAAGGGCGGGGTAGTTTACAGACAACCACGCATCTTTAAGCGGAGGCCTCTTATGGCGCGTTACGCCGACTACCGATTAATGAACCTGCAGGCAATACGTGTAAAACAGCTAAGCTCCAATCCAAGCGATGACATATGGTCCTTACAAGTTATTGATGTTTTATCGATGTTGGGCTCGCGCAGCTCATCCTCCTATTTAGGCTTACGACAAAAATACAAAAACAGAAGAGAGGAGTATGGATCTCCAAGCAAACCCCCAAGCACTTTGCCGTGCAAATCAGGCCAGCTGCAAAAAGCACGAATGACCCACCCCAACAGTGGGGTTCTGGCAAACCCCCTATCGGAGGGAGAGCAAAAACGGCATTGCCAGCCCGAACGCCGCAAGGAGCACCGATGAAACCAGCGGGATCGTAACGACCTTTGAGCTCATGCTTGACGACCCGTTCGCGTACATCATTCTTATGACCTTTGCATAGTAGAACACCGATACGGCGCTGTTAGTGATCCCGAGAAGCGTAAACCATGGAATTCCTGCAACGTAAAAAAGCGGGATGGATGGGCTTGCAGCCGACAGAAATATGAAGAACTTACCCCAGAATCCAAGCAGGGGTGGCATTCCTATCAGGTTGAGAAGTATCACCGATATGGATGCTGCAGACACCTTATCAGCAGTTCCCAAACCCTGGAACTTGAACATGCTCGCCCTACCCTGGCCTCTGACGCCCGATATGAAGGAGAAAATCGAGGCCTTAGAAAGTGCATATGACGCGAAATATACCAGCAAGCCGAGCAACGCAAAGTAACCTGCCTGAGGTATCTTATATACGGCGGACGCCGCAAAAGCCGAAAGGGCCATTGTCATGTACCCGACGTGCGCTATGCTAGAGTACGCCATCATCCTCTGCACGTCTGTCTGGGTTAGAGCTCCCAGGTTACCAAGCAGCATTGCCGCTGCCGATAATATCACGAGCACCGTTACCAGCGAAAGCCCAAACCGTGGCCCTATGGATGGCATGACTTGCGCCACCAGCCTAATGGCTAGAGCAAGCGCCCCAAGCTTCATCGTCGATGATAGCATCGATATTGAGATTGGATCCGAGAAGCCGTAAACGTCGGGTAGCCACATGTGGAATGGCGGAATGCCTGCCTTGAAGCCGAGCGCAACCAAGAAGAGAAGCGCTCCAAGCGCTATGATCCTAGACCCAGCCGGCGCAAAGACGATCATGTAGATACCTATAAGCAAGAACTGGAACGAGAGAGCGCTCATAAACGCGTACTTTATGGACCCAGTCAAGGAGTCCTTATCTCCGCTTAGCGAGACCATGGAGTAACTAGCCAGGGATACCAAGCCCCAGCTCGCTAATATCACTAAGGGATTTGTCGTGGAAGCAAGGGCTGATGTGCCTGCTACGCCGAGGATTACCGCGAAGGGAAATTGCCAAGACCCTTCCCCTACTCTTTTCGAGAGCGGTAGTACAAGCGCTCCCACGAAAGCAGCTGTTACGGAAACCACGTAGGATAGCTCGTCCACGTGAAAGCCCGAATCCGAAGCCATTGATACCATCGGCACTCTGAACGGATACCAGTAAATTAACCATAGGACAACTGAAATCGCTAGGGTAATCTCTCCAATAACTATACCAAGTTTTCCGCGGCTCTTGGGTAGCAACGTTAACGCCATCGCGAAAGCCCCCAGCACAATCAACGAGTACATCTGTGCTTGCATTTCTATCACCCAATCAGGAGAAATACCACGTAGATCACCACCATAATCAGCAGACCGGCGAAGAGAGCGGCCAAGTACTTGGATATGACACCCGTCTGAACCCTTCTAAGCTTCACGCTGGCCAAGGAAAACGCGGAAGGAAGCAACGAGTGGTAAAATTTGTCAAAACCACCATGCTCCACTGCATCAAGGCCACGAGAGGCTGCCGCGAAACCGCCCACGATCACCCGATAATAGGTCGAGTTTATGAACCACCTATCGTACAAGAAGGAATGAAGTGCCGGCAAGATTCCAGACTTCCCAATGGGCGAATATGCTTGCCTCTTTTCGGAGTAAACGTAGATGGCGATACCCAGCCCGAAAAACGCCACTGCTAGGGAAGCCGCAAGCGAGGTAAGGGTAAATGGTGGCAGCGGCACTAGCTGCAGTTTTGCGTAGCTGTCAACTGTAATGGCCTCGTAAATCCAGGTCGAAGCACCGACTGGTGAAGGCCATACTAGCCCAAAAGCCAACGTCACAATCCCAAGCACCACGTACGGCAGCAACATCGCGTGCCCCGGCTCCTTGATTTCCCTTTCTGGTTTTCCCGCAAATATCAGGGTAAACGCCCTAAATATGTAGAAAGCCGTCATAAAGGCCCCGGCCAGAGCTAAAGCGTACAGGTACCAAAGCCCGGACTGAAGCGTTAAATCCAATATCAGGTCCTTATCCCAGAAGCCCGAAAACGGAGGGATGCCAGCAAGAGAAAGAGATGCCAGCAAGAAAGCGATGGTGGTCCATTTCATTCCATGCCGTGCTCCCTTCATGTCGCTAATGTAACGTGACGAGAACTCGTGTATAAGGGCACCCGCTGCTAGGAACAACGCAGCCTTGAACAGGGCTTGGCTTATCATATGCGAGAAAGCCGCAAAGAAAGCCACGGATGGCTCGACGTAAGCCGCTAGCCCAATGGACAGAAACATGTATCCCAGTTGAGAAGCGGTTGAGAACGCCAATATGAGCTTCAGTTCCCTGGATACCAAAGCCTGCGATGCTAACATGAACGCCGTAAAAGCGCCTATGGCTGCGACGTAAAGGAAGAAGGGAGATACCGCGCTGAGCAAGCTGTCATCGCTTGCCCCCGTGATTATCATGGGCATGAACCTCAACATGAAGTACACGCCAGCATTGACCATGGTTGCTGCATGTATAAGGGCGCTGACGCTAGTAGGACCCGTCATAGCAGTTACGAGCCACTCGTGGAACGGGAACTGGGCGCTTTTGGCAAAAGCTCCCATTGAGAATAGAACCAGGAACGGGATCAGCATTCCTTGCCTATTTAGTGCTGAAAGTATAGATGGCATGTTTTGGGAAATCACGTAAAGGCTAAACGTTCCGGAAGCGTTGTAAAGCATGCCAACGCCTATTATGAAACCGATGTCGGCAAAACTCGTAAACACAATGGCCCTCACGCCCGAGCTACTTGGGGTGGACCAATTAGGTACTCCAAGGGCGTACCTTCCCTTGTCACCAACCCACCTCTCTTCCTCATCTGTGTACCAATGCCCGATCAAAGCATAAGATGACAGGGTAGTTCCTTCCCAGCCCACTAGCAGGAGCACTAGGTTATTTGACAAAACCAACAAAAGCATGGAGCCCACGAAGAAGTCGAAGAAGAACCAATACCTGTGCGTTCCCGGATCTCTTTCCATGTACTCATAACTGTAAACGGAGATCAAGAAAGAGATCCACGAAACAACGAGCGCCATTACGGCCGATAGCCCATCGCCCAGTATTCCCACCGTAACCGAGGTGCTGCCAAACCCAAACCAAGCAAGCGAGGTCGTGAACGGTTTAAAGCCCGTCGCGGATACCACGTAAACTAGGTAAGTTGACAGAAGAGCCGGAACGGCCAGAAAGATGGCAGATACCAATGAGGCGGAGCGCTTCTGTTTCACGCCTAGGGGAAGTGCTATGACCGAGGCAACGAAGGGGATGATCCAGATCGCGTTAAAATACGCATAACTCACGTGTGATCACCTCAGGTAAGCGTAAAGAGGAGTTAGCAGGACGCTGGGAAACACGAAGAACAGCAGGCCAAATATCGCTATGACAACCATAGGGATCAAAAGCATCAGCGTGCCTTCCTTCGCGCTCTGGTTGCCCAAGGGGCCAAAGAAGACCTTTTTCATCGTTACGAAGGAGTAAGCAGGGGTTATACCCAAGCTCACCAGCGATAGCGCGAACACTAGCAGACCCCAGCTTCCCCTTGGCATAAACGCCGATGCAACCCCCATGAGTATGAAAAGCTTGCTGAAGAATCCAATCGAAGGGGGCAGGCCAGATATGTTCATGAAACCCCAAAGCGACAAGGATGCGGTATAAGGCATCTTCTTGGCAAGCCCACCCATCTTATTCACATCTCTTAGCCCATCATTTTCCGTTATCATGACTCCTGCTGAAGAGAAGAGCAGGGACTTTCCTATGGCGTGTGAGTAGAACTGAAGGATAGCCCCAGCTATTCCCAACGGATTAAGGGAAGCGATGCCGAGAAGCACATAGCCCATTTGGGCTATGCTAGAGTACGCCAAGAGCCTCTTGAGATCCCACTGGCGGAACACGAGGAGGCCGCCGTAAAAGATGGTCGCCAGTGCAAACGCAACGATCACCCATTGAGCCTCTATCAGATATGATGGAAATACCCCGTAGACTATCCTGACTATGGCGTAGCCAGCTATACCTATTAGGTTAGGCGACAAAAGCGCCGATATGGGAGTAGGGGCCTCCGCATGAGCGTAGGGAAGCCAGGCATGCACTCCAAACACGGCCATCTTTATGAAAAGCCCGACCATGAGCAACATGACAATGACCACGGCATAAGAGGCAAGAAGCGAGGCGTTCGCGGGAACGGGATAGAAGTTAAAGGTCCGCAGCTCTATGCCGTAAATGAAGGCCCCCGTCAGGAACGTCAACGCGCCTACATGTGTCCAAATGAAGTAAAGGCTGGATATCCTTCCCCTATCGCCGTAGCCGTAAAGCGCTATGAGCACGAAGGAAGGTATGAGGGCAAGCTCCAAGAACAAGTAGAACATTATGAAGTTGTTGGCCTCCGCCATACCTATCATCGAAGCAGCGAAAAGCCCATAAAGCATGAAGTACGCTCCCCAATCTCCTCTCTTCTCTTCTTCAAACCGCTTGCTCATGTACGGCACCGAGTAAAAGGCTATGGCGGAACTAACCACCGCTACGCCCACTATTATGGGCCAGTTCAGGCCATCAACGATCACCATAAAGGAACCAAGCGCTGGTGCTGAGACAAACTCGTAAGCGTATTTGCTACCTGACATTATGACGTATGCCGCAAACGAGGCCGGCGCGGCAAGCGACAGGGCTGTGAGCGCCGCTAACCACCTGGGCGCCAAAGCGCGTTGAAACAGCGGAGCCAGCAAGGCTACCACAAACGGGACTATCAAAAAGTAAAGGCCGACAGCACTCATGACTCTTCAACCTCCTTTAGCTCTTCCTGGTCGAGCGTCTTCAAGTACCCTTTCTTAAACATCGCCATCATTATGCTCACTATTAAGGCAAGTTCCGACGAGGAAACCCCTATGGCGAAAAGTGCCATGCTCGAGCCAGCAAGCGGATTGCCCAGCACCCAACCCATGTATAACAGGAGCAAAAGCACCCCGTTGAAGCTAACCTCGAGCGATAACAACATCTTTACGGGGTTCCTATGCCTCAAAAGGCCAAACATCCCTATAACCATAACCGCGATCGAACCGATGAAGATGAACGGATAAGGCGTCACTGTCGCTCTTCTCCACCCTTGAGGGAGACGGTAACGGACGTTATCAACCCAAGAGCAAGCAGCAAGAAAAGCACGTAAGTAGCTGCGCCGCCCCTGTTCAATATTTCAGATGCCATAAGCGAGTAACTGATCGCATGCGGAACGATTTCAACCGCAGAACCAAACACATATATGAAGAGAAGGCCCAATGCGAGAACAGCCACAGCACCCGTAATGGGGTAGGCGTAGGATATCCCACTTTGCTTAGACTCTCTAAGCATTGACACCGATATTATGAGGAATAAGACGCTTGCCCCCACGTAAACGACCACCTGCACAAAAGCTACGAACGCGTAACCTAGCGCGAAGAAAAGAGCCGCGTTGGTAAGCCCAAGAAAGGCTAAGAAGAGAGCCGAGTATATCATGGATTTATGCGATACAGCTAACGCCGCAAACGCGATCAGCAGCACCGTGGAAGCGTACATGCCGACCTCTAATAAGACCCTCATTCCTTGTCACCTTTCTCCTCATACTTTATGCCGTTCTTCTCGTCAAGCTTCGCCACGACCTTCTTAGAATTCTTAGAGGGGCTCTCGGGGAGCTTGAGAAATCCCTCGAACGTGGGTCTGTACTCTGATTCCTCGAAGTAAGATAGGTCGTGAATACTTGAAGGTTCAAAGGCCTCCGTTGGGCAGACGTCGACACAGAAGTAGCAGAAAATGCACATGCCCCAGTCCACCACGGGCCTCTTCTTTACTTTGGGACCAGGGCGGGCTGGTGCCTGCGCTCCAGCCTGAGGGGCAGGCGACTGTGCAACCGGTAACTGCATCATGACGATTGCGTTCGAGGGACAGACGATCTCGCACAAGCTACACCCTATGCACTTCTCGTCAACGAGCCTGAAGAAGCCCCTGTAGTTTTTGGGAAGCTCCATGGCCTCGGCGGGATAGTCCAAGGTCATGCGATGAGGGTCGACGAAGTACTTGAAGCCCGTTGCCAACGCGTCAATGTGGCCCTTGACCTCACCAAACGCTGATTTTCTTGGCGTCTTTTGGTCGCTCATTGCTCATCACCACAAAACCCTTGAAACGACGGCCGATAGGAGCAACGCTGCCAGCGCTAGGTAAAACACCCAGCTCCAACCGGCCCTCACGGCTTTATCGAGTTTGTACCTAGGATACACAGCCCTAAGGAAAACCAAAAAGCACATAACTATAACCGACTTGACGAAAGTCACTATACCCGGGAGGATCAACCCTCCAAGGAAGCCGATACCAGTAACCGGGGCCCATCCGCTCAAGAAGAGCACGGAAAACAGAAGACTGTAACTGTAAAGCTCTATGTAAGGGACGCCCATTACAAACCCAAACATCAACGAACTGTACTCCGTGTACGGACCAAAGACGAGCTCGCTATCTGCTTCTACGATGTCGTAGGGAACCCTGCCCGTCGCCCTTATTACAGCTATTATGTAAACTATGGCGGCAAGTGGGTTCAGTATAATCCCCGGAAGCGTGCCCTCCTGAATTCCAACTATCTTTACCAAGTCGAGAGAACCGTAAAGAAGAAACGCTGAGGCGACCGCCAAGATGAAGGGAACCTCGTAAGAGACGAGAAGGTATGCCTCCCTAAGAGCTCCTATAAACGAGAACTTGTTGTCAGCGGCCCAACCCAACGCCACTAGGTAAACTGGAATCACCAGGGTGAACGCTACGGCCAGGAGGAGCGAGTAATTTGAGGGAAATATGTGAGAGTAATCGGGACCAATTGGTATGAACACGGTGGGCAAAACAGAAAAGGCCAACAGAAGCCCTGGCAAAAACACAAAGGGAATGAAATCTGCGCCTTGAGGTATTATGAACTCTTGGAAGCTGAACCTTATCATATCGGCCAAGAGCTGTATTATGCCCCCGGTTCTCTTGGAAACCCAAAGGGGCCCATATCTCATCTGCACCCTTGCTGCGGCCTTTCTTTCAAACCATATTATGAAGAAGGCCAACAGAAGAATCGCGACGAAGCCGGGAAATATCAAGGCGTAAAACGCAGACTCCAGTAACGGCAACCAGGAGTTTGGGATGAAGTACAGGAAGGTCATCATCTATCGGCCTCTGGCGGGAAATAATCTATGCTGCCGTAGATGACCGGTATATCGGCCAGCTTATGCCCAGGCATAACGTGAGTGAAATAGGGCAAGTTTCTAAAGGAGGGAGTCACAAGCCTGAACCTATATGGGTTCTTGCCCCCATCGCTGACTAGGTAATAGAACATCTCGCCCCTTCCGCCTTCTACTCTTGATATTGCTTCTCCCTTTGGAGGACTGAGGGATGTCAACATAAGAGTGAACTTAACCCTTCCGGTCTTGTCATATATCTCCTTCATGAGCGGGCTCATCCGTTTGTAGTAGTCCTCATATATGACCTTTCCCTCTGGCAGTCTCTTCAATGCCTGCCTGATAATCGACATGCTTTGCTTTATCTCCTCAACCCTTATCAGCAAACGTGAGTAAGAGTCGCCCTCCTTAAAAGTGGGAATCTCAAAATCGAAGTCCGCGTAAGCCGCATATGGGTCGTTCTTTCTCACGTCGTATTCGACGCCAGAAGCACGAAGGTTCGGCCCAACGACCCCTAGCCTAGTGGCGTCCTGAGCGCTGAGTTTTCCGACGCCCATGCTTCTGGCCATGACGACCGGATTATTTATCCACACCTTCTCGTAGTCCTTCATGCGGTTTTCCAAGTACCTAAGGGCTACTTCCACTTTATCTGCGAAGTCCTTTGGCAGATCCCACCTTACACCTCCTGGTATTATGTGCGAATAGGTTACCCTAGCGCCAGTGAGCTCCTGCAGTAAATCTATAAAGGGTTCCCTGTCCGCAACCGCCCACATAAAAACGGTGGAACTTCCCATGAAGATTCCGTATATCGCTATGCCGTAGAGGTGGCTCATTATGCGGCTTATCTCCGCGGTTATGACCCGTATGTATTGCGCTCTGGGAGGGGGCTCAAGGCCCAGAAGCCTTTCCAGCGCTATAACGTAGCCCAGGTTGGCGTTCACCGTGTCAACAAGCGATGGCCTTTCAACCATAGGGATGGCCTTTATGTAAAGCCTATCCTCGCTGAGCTTCTCCACTCCTCTATGCACGAAACCGACATCAGGATCTACCTTAACCACGGTATCTCCCTCTACCCAGGCCAAAACTCTCATGTGTCCTGAGCCTGCGTGCGCGGGACCGATCTGAAGTTCTAGGATCCCCTCCTTCATCTCCAGCTGTGAGAGCACCTCATAAGTAAACGGTACGGTTTTGATTTCCTGTGTCATGGAGGAGCCCCTCCTTTCTTAAATAAGTCCTCCCTTCTCTTCTTCAACTGATAATCCTTCCTTAAGGGCCATGCCCCCATGAGTTCTTCGGGCAACAGAAGAGGTCTCTGGTCAGGATGGCCAACGAAATTGACGCCGAACATCTCGTGCGTCTCCCTTTCGAGAAAGATGACACCCTCCCAGATGCCCACGAGCGAGGCGACTTCAGGCTTATCCCTTGAAACACTGACAATGAGCCCAGCGGTGTACCGCGAAAGCTCAGGCTTCAAATAACTGGATAGATGCCACACGACCTCCATGCGGTTTTCCTTCGGATAGTCGACGGCAGTCACCGAGGAGCAGTGATCAAAGCCATAGTCCCTTAGCCGCAGAGCTGTCTCTTTAAGCGCCTCTGGCTGCACGTCAATCCTTATGAGGTTTGACCCCGCGCTGTACGCGAGCTTGGCCTTATCGGCCAAAAGCTTGCCGAGGCCTTCTACTTGCTCACTGCTCAACGCTTGCCTCCTCCTTCGCCTCTCCTCTGAGACCTTCCCGCAGGTAGCTGGCCTGCTGCTTCTTGATCTTCTCTTTGAGCATAATCACGGACCTCGCCAAGGCCTCGGGTCTGGGCGGGCAGCCAGGGACGTAAACGTCGACTGGTATCACGTCTCTTGCAAGCATCGTATTATAACTATTCCAAAAAATCCCTCCGTCAAGAACGCAAGCCCCCATGGCTATGACCCACTTGGGCTCTGGCATCTGCTCCCACACCGTACGCACCACCTTCGCCATCTTAATACTCAAAGTGCCATCTATGACGACCAAATTTGATTGGCGCGGATTACCATACGAGAGAAATCCTAACCTTTCAAGGTCAAATCTCGGGCCCGAAGCCGCAGCCAGCTCAGTTCCGCAACAGGCGGTAACCAAATACGCGGGCCAAAGAGAATATGAGTAACCCCACGTGATCATCTTGTTGGCGATCTTATTGCTCTTTATAAACTGGGCAGCCTTCTTGGCAACATGATCCAAATTCCCCAAATAGAAGCTTCCCTCTTCTTCCAAGTTAATCGCCTTCGGTAAGCGAACGAGCGCCGCGTACGGCAAGCGCTATTATAATGATTCCAGCCAAAAATGTTGCAATCCAAGCCGAGGTAACCGAGGACGAGGACATTGAAACTATGAACAAGAAAATGGCAAAGGGCTCGGCAATTATAAACATGAGTAAATAAGGGTAGTACTGCATTGAGAAGAATCCCCTTGACTTACCAACAGGTGCATTTCCGCTTTCAAACCTCTTCCTCTTCATGGGGTGCTCTGGCCCTGCCAAAGCCTTCCCTACCAAGAGGACGAGAATGGGGGCTACGAGACCTATCACCAAGATGATACCAACCCCCAGAACAGAATCAGCCCAACTCGGCATATGATGATGATGATTCATTAGTTAAGCTTTTTCATATGTTATCGATTACTGACATCCTCTAACCCCCAAAAAAGTATGGAGTTCTTACTCAACGACGCGTAGCTGATTCCTTCCCGCTGAAGGTATTCCGCCAGAGGCGTCTCCGCAGGCGTGGATTCGGGAA
>DSEZ01000004.1 GCA_011055275.1 Thermoprotei archaeon
CGCGATGTTTTCTAACCCGAGAACGCAGCTCCGTTGCCCGATGGGGGTTGCCCACGACAAGGAGCTCGCAGCCCTCGCGGTTCCGACCGCTGAGCAAAGCTCCGTCGGTGCGGCGTAGGCTTGCTTGCACTAATACAAAAAATTGCATTTTGCAATGGAAATGCTTAATTCCTGTGTTTTTATTAGGCATGTATAAATGGCTGACAGCTTTAAGGGCTCGGTAATGAAAAAGAAGTTCTTTGAGATGCTGAGCAACAGCATTGGGGCCCAAGTCGTTGTGGAAAGGGCCGCCGGGCTGGATGGAGAGCAGATAGATGTGTTCAGGGGCCGCCTTATGGCGTTTAACCCTGATACCATGGACATATGGCTAGCTGACGTGATGGACAAGGAAAATGTCGTCATAGCCAAGGAGATGATGATCAACGGTGAGACCATAATGTCGATTAGGACGATTCCACCCGTATTGGACTTGAAGGACCTGGCAAGCAAGTTGAAGAAGGCCGGCTTGGAGGCGAGGGTTGACGACGAGGAAGGCGCCGTGGACGTGGCCAAAAAGGCACTAATATACAGGAACGGCCAAGTGATAACCGCAAACGAGAAGCTTAGGAGCAAGCTCGAGAAGGTGCTTAACGCGGCCCTTAGCGAAGAGGATTTATCAGATTAGCTGGGCCTAAATGGGGTCTCGCAGAGGCCGACCTTTGCTTGTAGTAGGATAAACCGGGAAGGCGAGCAAGTCCAGTCAACCCGAAGCGCGCGCTGTTAAAAAATGTTTAAAAAAGAGTAGTTCGCCCGCTGGACTTATAAAAGAGGCATGGGACTTGCATGTCTGGAGGAAGGTACATGCTTTTATCGACGGGACATTGATAAATGCCGTTCATCTTAAGTTCAAGCTTGTGCCCACATAGCGGACACACGTAACTCCCTCTGATCCTGTAGCGATCAGATATGGCCGGCAACTTAAGTAAGTTGTGCGCGTATGGGATAGCGCATTTTCCGTCTCTGTAGTATGGGCATCCATCAACTTCAGATGATCCGTCTCTTTTAAGCACGAATATGACGTCAGAGTTAAGCCTAGGGCATTTGACTGCAGCTGAGCTTACCTTTTGATGTAGGGAGGGGGTAAACCCCTTTACGGGTCTGCTTGAAAGCGCCATATCTCAATAAAGTAACTCGCATTGAAATTTAAGTTACTCGGATGCGAAAGTCCAGCTTGTCCCATGACTCGGAAAGCGCTGCTGCCGCATCGGAAAGGATTTTTTGATCGGCTATTCCGAAAGCGTTGAGCGTATCGCTGTCGACGTCGATCTCCCCTAAGACATCGCTTCCTCTTAATATGGGTACCACGATCTCTGATTTGGTCGAGGGAAAACAGGCAAGATAGTTCTTCTCCTTGCTGACATCATCAACAACGACCGTTTTTTTCTCCTTTGCCGCAAGCCCACAGATGCCCTCCCCAACGTTTATGACGCGATGGTTGGCCGGTGCGCCGATTTCAATGGCCAGCACAAGCTTGTCGCCGTTTCTGACGTATATTCCAATCCAGTCGTAATTCCTTTCGTTCTTGATGCGGCCAAGCAGCCCTTTGGCGCCTTCGCGATATAATAAGTTCTTGAATTTGTTAACGCTTTCCATACCGATGGATGTTTCTAGCAAATAAGCTTTGGTGATCGAAGATGACGGGAAGGCCTTTTGCTGTAATAGTTTCACCATAGCCCCATGGTTAAGTTGAAATACCAATTGCGGCGCTTAAATTATGAGTGATGGGGGCTACGAGCACCTCTTTGACGAAATAGGGTATTCTAGGAAGATCTTTAAGGAGGAGGCAGTTCTATTTCCAGATTACGTGCCTAGCTATTTGCCTCACAGGGACTCTCAAATGAGGGACCTGGTAAACTTCTTCAGGGTATCCTTAGAGTCCCCAGGCAAGGTGAGCCAGAAAGTTCTGTGCAGTGGGCGCGTGGGCGTTGGAAAGACAGCCGTTACGAAGCTCTTCTCTTCGATCTTTACAAAGGAGGCAAGCGGAAGGTTTGGTCTTAAGTTTAAGTCGATATCTATTGATTGCAGGAAAGAAAGGACGCTGTATTCCGTTTTGCAATCAATAATATCTTCGCTTGACCCTTACCAACCTTATAAGGGATTTTCAGCCAGGGACATACATCGCATGGTTCTGGAGCACCTTGAAAACGATAATTCATATTTGTTGCTGGTACTTGATGAGGTTGATTATCTAATCGATGCCTCTGGATCGGATGCCGTATACGAGCTTACCCGCGATGAAAGGGGAAGCGGAAGGATGAACTTCATATTCATATCGAGGTCGCCAGCCCTTATGGGAAGGCTCGACGAAAGCACGAAGAGCACATTGCTTCACAATCAGGTCATATTTCCGCCTTACAGCGCCGCGGAATTGAGGGACATACTTATGCAGAGGGTTCCTCAGGCCTTTCAAAGGGGAGCAGTTGACGACGAAGTCGTAACGCAAGCAGCAAGTTTGGGCGCCTCATCAGGAGGAGATGCGAGGTTGGCGCTTGAGCTCCTTTGGAGAGCTGGAAAGAGGGCGGAAGCCGAAGGCAGAAGCGCGGTGACGCCAGAGGACGTAAGGGTTGTGTTTGGGGACATAGAGGGAGTTCCTAACGAGGAGGAACTGCTTTCTTTGCCAACTCAATCCGCTGTAACGCTTCTGGCGGTTGCGCGCGCACTTATATCGGCTGGCAAAGAAAGAATAGCCACCGGAGAGGCCGAAAAGGAGTATCTTACCGTTTGCGAGGAGTACGGCATAGAGCCAAGAGCACATACGGCCTTTTGGGAAGGGATACAGTCTTTGAAGGGTTTAGGCTTTCTCAGCACCGAGGTCAAGGTTGAGAGAAAGGGCAGAACCACAATGATAGGTATGAATTACTCGGCCGTTGGCCTTCAGAAGGTTCTCGAAGGGTTGCTGAAAAGAGGTGCTGAACGCGACGAGCAACCGCCAATTGATTGAATCACCATCAGATCAAAAAGTTGCCGGCGAGTTACATTCCCAGCGCGTTTGCGTAAACCGAATATACTTGTTTTGACACCGAGCGCGGCTCATGCCTTTGCGCCACCACCTTCGCGGCGTTTGTCCCAATTTTTTGGTTTAGCTCTTCATCACTAATTAGGTCCGCTATCTTTTCCACCATTTCATCCTCGTCGTTGGTTAGGAAACCGGCCCCGCTTGGCACGATTTCCGGTATTGCAGCAACTTTCGTGCTGACCACGGGCGTACCGAAGGCCATGGCCTCCAAGATTGACAGCCCGTAAGCCTCTGCTCTGGTGGGCATGAAGAAAACGTCTGCGGAAGAGTAAAGCTTGAGGAGCTTATCCCTCTCAAGAAAGTCGTATCTTTCTATCCAGTCCAGCTTGTAATCGTTTACCTTTTCAGATGGAACGCGGCCCACGTATATCAGCTTAAAGTTCGGTATCTCTTTTTTGACCCTCTTGAGGGCTCTGAGCGCCGTGTCGCCCCCCTTCCTCCAGTAGTCCAGTCCAACGAAGAGCACGGTCTTTTGGGATCCAGCTGGCTTATGATACGCTTCAACTGACTTTGGTCTTGCTTCCATGGGCAGAGGGACCACGTTTATCTTTTCCCTTTCAACGCCGTCCTTTTCAAAGCCTCTGGCCGCCCAGTTAGACCACGTTATGAGGCCTTTGTTTGACTTAGAGTTAAGTATCTCAGATGACAGCTCAACTAGCCAGCCCCACTTTCCCTCCGCATTCCCCACGTAGCCCTCGAGAAACTGGCTTACTGACGTGTCGTTTTCTTGAACCCAGGGCTTTGTAAAGTGCTCCAGCAGGTCAGCCAGCCTTGGAATTCTCTTTTCAATCAGGCCCGGGAGCCAGTAGGTCCAAAATGATGTAGCCGCCCTCGGCAGGTACCAGAACACGAAGTGGCTTAGGTCAACGTTTTCGCTAAACCCTTGAATCCTAAAGGCGTCAGCCACCAGCTTCAATGCGGTTCCCTTAGTCACGGCATACTCTCCGCTGCCGGGAGCCCTGGGAACCCTGCCCTTTAGGAAGTAGTACCTCACTCCCTCTGGAGGATAGGCTTTTCTAAGGGAAGCGGCTGTCCTTGGTTGGCCTATGAGGGGGTGGGATGGCGAAGCAAGCAAACAAGTTATCTCCATCTTTGGTGGCCTACTACACTTGTAGTAGGCAAGCCTTTTTAAGCGCTGCGCCCATTACGCATATGAAAAAGCAGCGCGGGCTTGCTACCCTCGAGTATGACGTTCTGAACGTCGTATGGAGATCTGGTGAGGCCACGGTCTCACAGGTTAGAGATGAGCTTGAGGCAGAGGGGAAGCCGCTTGCGCTTACCACGGTTTCCACGGTTTTGGACAGGCTATACAGGAAAGGGATGGTCAAGCGGCGCCTCTCTGAATCCAAAGGTACGCCCAGGTACATATATTCGGCAGGGGTCACAAAAGAGGATTACGAGCGCGGTGTCGTTTCCGACCTCCTTGATAGGCTGCTCGATAAGATGGCCGAACCAACCATATCCAGGCTAATGGAGCTCATAGCCGAGAACGAAAGGGATAGGGAGCTTTTGGCCAAGTACCTTGAAAAACTGAAGAGGGAGAAGAAGTGATAATCCACTACAGGTTTCAGGGTCATGAGTTCCCTCTAGTGTTTCAGAACCCGTACCTTGCGCGCATAATTTGGCATATGATGATAGATGAGCACTTGCTCATTTTCAGCCTCTTCCTCTCGGCCGTGGCGCTTCCTCTGTCCTATCTGGTAAACAGCTCGGACAAGAGGATAGGGGAGAAGTCCATATTCTTGGGGATGGCGCTTTCAGCTATCCCGCTTTTCCTTTCCCCTTTGGCGCCAGTGCTCTTTGGGGGAAGGATAATACTGCTTATCAGGGTTGCCCTATCTCACAGCCTGAGGCTTGACGGGATGGTTTTTGGGCACGTGAGCTATTCCATACTTCACTGGACTAGGTGGGACCCTGAGGCTTGGCTGCTTGGCGCGGCGCTAGTCATGCTGGTAGTGCATGTGGTCGCGTCGTCTTCAAGGGTAAAAAAGCAAAGGTTGAAGGCCCCGAAGTGGGTCCAAGGAGAGGTTCAAAACCTCTCGGCGATGCTGGGCATCAAAGCGCCTGAGATTGTGCTTGTCGACAGCGGTGAGCCCAACGCCTTTGCTCCGTTCTCCCTATTCGGAAGCAAGATAGTGATATCGGTGGGCCTTCTTGAAACGCTTAGCAGGGAGGAGCTGCGCGCGGTTTTGGCTCACGAGCTATCTCACGTTAGCCACAGGGATCCTCTTAAGAGGCTTGTTAGCAGATCGCTTAGGATCGTAATGCTGGCTAACCCCATTCCTCACTTCATGGAGCCGTGGCTGTCGAGAAGCGAGGAATACGCTGCCGATAGGGAGGCTGCGCTGCTCACGAGCCCGAGTTGCATGATAAGCGCCCTGCTCAAGCTTTCTGGTGTGCTTGTCGCAGATGAGAAGGCGCCCTTACCCATTATACCGATACCTGCCTTTCTTGAGAGCTCATCCATCTTAACGGTGTTTTCCGACCATCCCAGCACGGCTGACAGGATAAGGAACCTGCTGGACATGCTTGATGGCAGGTGATGGGATAGGACTCGAAATGGTCGCCGATAGGAGTTACGTCAGGGCAACCTTTCTCAT
Source organism: Thermoprotei archaeon (assembly GCA_011055275.1). GTDB lineage: Archaea > Thermoproteota > Thermoprotei_A > Marsarchaeales > UBA168 > UBA168. Next base: position 5,656 of record DSEZ01000004.1, read on the forward strand.
GCGCTTTTTGAGTCTGGCTGCCATAACTGGCATACCAATAATGCTAAGGTCCAATCACTTCACGGCTACTCAGATCGGGATCTTCTCGGCTGCCATATGGCTTGGCTCTGGTGTGGGCACGATCGTGAGCTTGGTAAGGCCCATCTCGCTTTGGAAAGCATCGCTTCTTGGCTTTGGCCTTACGGCTTTTTCCTTTGCGGCCCTTTCTCAAGTCGCTTGGCTTGGCTTCTTTCTAGCGCTCGGGTTTGGCCTGTCAATGGTCGAAGTGCCCTCGCTTGATGCGGCTGGGCACTCAGGCAGCGCTGGGATATTCTCTTACTACGCCTCGCTGGGCCTTGCGACGCTCGTCGCATCCCTTGCCCTTCCCCTTGTCTTGTACGCCGGCAGCGCCGCGGCCTTGCTTATGCTCAGCGCCGCCTCGCTTTTCGGCCTTCCAATCAGTAAGGTCGAGAGCAGCAGAAAGCCCTTTTCGTTCTCTCATGTAATGGTTTTCAAGCAAAAGTACGTTAACTTATTCGCCTACGGCCTCCTGGTGTACATGGCTTACAACTTCGTAACGACCTTTTTCGGCGTTAGGTTGGTGGACCTCGGTTATCCGGCTTGGCTTTCGCAAGGCTCATTCATACTTCTCTTCCTTGGCTCTTTCGTGACAAGGGTCTTGCACCCAGTTCAGCTCATGGATCTTAGGCGTTTGGTGGGGATCTCTTTGGTATCAACGCTGGCGCTGCTCTTGCCCATGCCTTTGCCGCTGTTTGGCCTTATCGGCTTGGGGATTTCGCATGGCTTGTTCCCGGTCACGGTATCTCTTCAGGTTGCCAGCGAGGAGGCGGCGGACTTCGCGGTCATGAACGTTATGGTGCTTTCCTCGACTGGTTTTGCCAGCTTCTTGGCGCCGCTGCTAGGAGGATACTGCATCGCGGGCCTTGGCTTTGCGGGCTCTTTGGCGCTGTTTTCCGCGTTTCTAGTCCCGGCCCTCGTTGCCAGGAGGGTAGGCCGTTGAAGAGAAGGGACGAGCAAGAGCTTCTGAGCATATTCCGCGAGCTCAAAGAAAACCCAAGGGAATACTCCTCAAGGGGAGCGCTGAACAGCCACGGCCGTCTCTTGGCGCTGAGATTCGGAGGAATAGCGTTGAGGATGGGCTTGGCTGATAGCTCAACGTTTGCCCTTGGAGATGGAGACTACGAGAAGTGCGTGAGAAAAATGGAGTCCGTCGTGAACTCCCTTAATCTAGGCTGATCATGGTTAGCGTGGATAGCACGTCATCGTTTCCGCGTATCGAGTAAGCCACGGTGTCCTTTAGGTCCTTTTGCGTGCGATAGGATACCTTCATAAGGATGTCATAGTAACCGCCCAAAAGCAAGCTGGCCTCTCCTACGCAGCCTGCCCTTTTAAGCTGGCTTAAAACCTCCTTTTCCTTTCCCACTTTGGTCTTGATAAGCACGTAAGCGACCTTTTCTCCATGCCCTTCCTCGGGTTTCGCGGTCATTTTCCATATATATTTTGCGTGGTTGCATAAATGGCAATCGAAATCACAATTATGATCGATTTAGCGAGCTTTCTCATGTTGCCTTGGGGATGGGAAGGCACTTAAGCCCTTGCTAGCTATATGCGATGGAATTTAACCTGAGGCCTTACCAGAAAGACGCGGCTGAGCGCATACTCTCGGTGATAGAGGAGAAAAGCGTTGCATTTCAGTCTCCTACGGGGAGCGGGAAAACGCTGATAGCGCTTGAGGTGGCCCGCCATCTGGGGCCCACATCGGTTTACTCTCGCACTTTGTCGCAGTACCTCTCTTGGGAAAGGGACTGCAGGAAGGCTGGCCTTTCCTTTGCGGGACTGGCGGGGAAG
>DSEZ01000005.1 GCA_011055275.1 Thermoprotei archaeon
AGACCGCGCCTATCTCAGAAAGGCTCTTAAGCCTCGGAGACGCGTTCGAATTGGCCCTCAAAGGGGGAAGGGTAAGCCTGGACCCGGTCTCCCTTTACTCCATCTACAGGACCATAAAGCACAACTCGGCTGAGCTTTCCTCCCTCAACTTAGAAGATTACGACGCGGTGATCGCCGACGAGTTTTGGGAACTTTTGAGCAGGAGATCTGAACGCGGCTTCTTCATAAGTGACTTCACCCGCTTCAGGGGAAGGTTCAACCCATTCCTATCTCGCCTCATTGAAAGAGCGAACTCCTATCTGATGCAAAACCTCAAGAATTAGAGGGCGTACTACGTCGGCCTAAGACCTGAGAGCGACCCTTACTTTAGATACTTTGGCCAGATGTTCACCGAAAACGCCAGAAAAGCGCTTGAGCTGGGCGCCACCTCGGGAGGAGGAAAGCTGGTGACTTTCGGCGGCACGAGGGCAGGACTAAACATAGCAAAGAGGCTAATTAGGGAGTTCCCAGACGCAAATTTGCTTAGCCCTTACCTAACGCGCTCATGGCATGAGCCATCCGAGCAGCTGCGCTCTTCGGACCTCGTTTTCACAATGTGCGGATACGGAACGCTTCTAGAGCTTGCGGTGCTCAAAAAGAGGGCCATACTGTTCTATCCCCGCAACGACTTCGAGCAAGAGGGCAACGCTGCGCTCTTCACTTCAAGAAGTGGATACAGGGCCTATCCCATGGACTCCTTCCCGAAGGACATCGTTTCCGTCGCAAAAAAAGTAATGGACGAAGACCCAGATCCCCCAAGCTTCGTTGATGCCACCAATGACTTGGCGGCTGACATCATCTCGCGCGTGGACGCCTAAGAGCTTAAGATCTCGTCGATGGCCTTCATGTCGTCTCTGCTAAGGGAAACGTTAACGGCATCGACGTCTTCCTCTAGCTCCTCAACGCTCGTCGCACCTATGAGGGGGACAACGGTTATCCCAAGGTCGATATTCATAAGCCAAGCAAGGGCTAGCTGGGATAGCTTTATCCCCTTCGAGTCAGCGATCTCCTTCAGCCTCCTGACCTTTTCCTTGGTTGCCTCCACGAAGTTCACGAGCCCCTTTTCCAGCGTGGCCCTGCTTCCCTGGGGAACGCCTCCGAGATACCTTCCCGCAAGCACGCCCTGCGCCAGGGGAACGTAGGCCGCAAGGGCCATGCCATGCTGCCTAGCTATGGGCACCTTGCTCTGCTCTATCCCCCTCTGCAACATGTTATAGGCCTCCTGCATTATGCTGAACTTCTCAAGGTTTTTCCTTTCAGCTATCTCCTGAAAGTCGATCATGTCCTGAGCAGGATGGTTGCTTATTCCCAGATAGTGAACCAAGCCCTCGTGAACCAGATCGTTGAGTGCGCTCAGCGTCTCTTCGTGCGGCACGTGGTCGTCCCTCCAGTGGATGTAGTAGATGTCCACGTAGTTCATGTTAAGCCTGGCCAGAGACTCCCTTATCTGCCACCTTATGTGCTTCCGAGAGAGACCCTCGCCGTTCGGAAAGCCGGCCATCCTTGCCCTTACCTTCGTTGCCACCACCAGGCTTTCCCTCTCGTAGCCCTTGAGCACATCTCCAAGTATCCTCTCGGAAGTTCCCGAGTGCGGGTAGTGTGCTGGCGTATCGCTTACGGTTCCCACGTACGTGTTTGCGGTATCAAAGAAGTTTATGCCAAGGTCAATGGCCCTTTTTATTATCTTGGTGCTCGTCTCCACGTCGACCTTGTGAACCCCGTCTGGGTAGGTCTCGGGAGAAACGGGCAGGTGCCAAGTCCCATAAGAAATGGCGGAAACCTCAAGGCCTCTAACGTACACGTATTTCATAAGAAATAAGTGCCGTAGGATAAAAGAGTTCGCGAGATAGAGATGACAAATGAGAAGACAGCAAAGGACAGAATTATGATGGCCATTGCCCACGCTGCAATCTGCCTCTTCTTCCCGTTTTTGTAACTTCCCAGCACTTTCTCGTCTCCACTGAGCTTTATCAGAAGGGTTAGTGGGAAAACCAGCACGAGACCGTTAAGGGCCATGGCGTCGATCATTATGGGAACAACCTGCCTGAAAGCCGCTATTATCACAACCGCAGGTATTACCTCCACGAAGTATATGACGTAAAAGGGGTTCAGAAGCTTCTTGTGGTTAAGGCTCGCCTTCCACCCAAAGTACTCGGATATGCCGTATGCCGAAGCAAGTGATATCGTCACGGCTGCTAAGAAGCCAGCCGCTATCAGGCCGAGGGAAAAGATGATGATACCAGCTCTACCCGCAAGC
>DSEZ01000006.1 GCA_011055275.1 Thermoprotei archaeon
CGCTTGAGGATTTGCTTGTTAAATGGCTAAATGAGCTTATATCGCTCTCATCGCTGAAAGGGCTCGTGTTCTCGAAGTTTAGTGTTAAAGTTGATGAGAAGAAGATCAGCCTTAAGGGCAGCGCGTGGGGTCAGAACATAAAAGACGTTCCTCTGCAGGAGGAGGTGAAGGCGGCGACGTACGCAGATATTAAGGTAGAGAGAGACAACGACCAATGGGTTGCTCAGTGCATAGTTGACGTATAGGATTCTACGCTGCCTTCAGCGATTTCAGGCTATTTTCGTAGGGAGGCCTTGCAATTCCTTTTTCGGTGATTATCGCCGTTATGTTCTCTGGAGGCGTTACGTCAAAGACGGGATTGTAAACGTTGCTCCCAGCCGTACTGATCGGCACACCCCTGATCTGGGTTACCTCATCCGGCGATCTCTCCTCCACCTTTATTTCCTTGGCGCCTAGCTGTACGGTTGAGAGAGGAGCTACAACGTAAAAAGGTATGCCGAAGTATTTCGAGACCACTGAGAGAGAGAAAGTACCTATCTTGTTTGCAGTGGAACCATCATCTACTATCCTGTCCGCTCCCACGAAGACAGAGCGAACTCCCTTTCTCTGGATCGTTATGGCACTTGCCCCATCAACAATGAGCGTAAACGGTATTCCCTCCTTTTGAAGCTCGTAGACCGTTAGCCTACTCCCCTGAAGCCACGGCCTAGTCTCAAGGGCTACGACGTGGATCTTCTTGCCTTCCCTCCAAGCCGTCTTTATGACACCAAGGGCAGTCCCAAGGTACCCAACGGCAAGAGCGCCAGTGTTGCATATGGTCATGACGGTGTCTCCGTCGTTTATCAAAGATGCCCCTATCTTTCCCATGCTTATAGCGGCCTGCTTGTTTTCCTCATCTATGCGCTTTGCCTCAAGCTCCGCGGCGAGCGCAGGATCCCTACCGGCCTCGGCGGCAGCCCTGCTAGCGGATAACACCCTGTTTACGGCGTAAAACAGGTTATAAGCCGTGGGCCTAGATGACAATAAGACGTCGATTCCAGCCTTTGCGCCCTCCACTCCTAGTCCGTTGCCCACCGACCTGGATATCTCCATGCAGGTACCATAGGCTGCCGTAACACCTATGGCAGGCGCCCCTCTTACTACCATGTCCCTTATGGCCTGTGCTGTTTCCCTTGCGTCATGGCACTTTATCCACGTTTCTTGGAAAGGAAGGACCCGCTGGTCTAAAAGCGAGAGCTCTCCGCCCTCGTAAACTATCGGAATGACTTCGCTCAACTTCCCCAAAAATCACCGGCAGTTGATTAAGTGCTTTTCCCTCATTTATAGTACAGCTTGGCATTTGCAAGGACCATCCTAGCGTCTTCCAACAGCGCCCTATCAACGTCAAGTTTTCTCTTCAAGCCGCGCACAACCGAGCGAGGATACTCAAACCGCAGCAGCGCGTCGAAAAGTTCCTGCATCCATGCGAAGAGCTTAGTGGCCTCGTCGTATCTTCCTTCGATCACCTGGTTCACGAGCGATCTCTTGAGCTCTCCTATCAGATCAGCCAGTCCAAGCGCAAACGATTCCTCATCGTAGAACTCTGAGGGGTCTGGAAGCTGGCCCTGGCGAAGCAGGGCATAAAAACACCTCGCCTCAGCGTACTCAGAAAAAGCCGACTGCTCATCACTGGAATTCAGCTCTGGCCAATCCCTCACTTCTTGCACTAGCTTTGAGTGAAGGCTCGTTGCCTCACCTAGCAGCTGGTCAACCAGCTCAGAATTTCTATGGAGGTTGGAGACCAGAAGACCGCACCTCTTTATGAGCTCGTAAGATAGATCGCTTAGCTCGCGCCTCTTGTTCTCCTTTTTCTCTAGCTCGCGCTCCATGGACGCGAGCCATTCCTCCTTGAGAATACCCATCTCTCTTACCTTGATGTCACGAGGGAGCTATCTGCTCTTTAACCGAGAACTGCTTCAGCTCGGTGGCCGCCTCGGTGATGGTGAGCACATCGATTCCGTCTCCGCTTGTGATATCTCTCGCTATTGCGGCCCTTATGGCCTTAACAGCAAGCGTTTCAGCCTCTTCCTTGCTCATATCCTTCTTGTACTCTTGGTCCAACACACCAGTGGAAACCGGTGATCCATTCCCAACTCCAGCGTAATAATCCTCCAAGATGGAGCCAATCGCGTCCATAACGTAAAGGTGAGGGCCCGTCTCGTCTATCCCAGCTATGAGTATTTCCGTGTAGTACGGAAACATGCGAGCGGCATAAAGTATGTTTGCAAGAAGCTTTGCCGCCCCCTTAACGCTTATGCTTCTGTTGTTTTGAAGTTCGTAAATTTTTATCTCAGCGGTTATTGATTTGGCCAGCCCTTGCATGTCGCCTACCAGACCAGCGCACGCCATCCCTATCTTCTTATTTAACTGGAACACCTTCCTTCCTGACTTACTCAATAAGGTATATCCATATGACACCCTTTTGTCAGCGGCTAGCACTACACCTCCGCTGAAAACTATACCAACCGTTGTAGCTCCTATGGGCAGACTCTCTGACATAAAAACATAGCCCGGTGTCATTTAACCTTATTCCCAAACCGTCCATTTCCCGCATGACATCATATGGTATAAAGCGCGCGGAGGTCACCGCTTCAAAGTTCGGCCTTTCAAAGGGAAGTAGAGTGCCGAAAACCTTTACACACATAACTACGCACATAACGGAAGCTATGTGGAAAGCATCCTCTGCGGACCGAGCTCACTGCATTTCGATGTTGAAAGCGCGCTGCAACCACAAAGCGGCCACGTCTAAAAGCCGAACTTCAAGCCCAGCTAGCTAACCCTTTCTCAAGAACGCATCCATGGCCTTCGCTGCCCTCAACCCACTTGCAAGCGCGTTCCCTATGAACGAAGGGCCCGTCACGAGGTCCCCTGCAGCAAAAACGGATCTACGAGTTGTCATCATGTTGTCATCTATCACAGGTCTTCCGTTCTCGATCTTGATACCAAGCTTATCCACGCAGTCGGGAGGCGTTCTTTCCTCTCCTATGGCCACCAAGAGGAAATCCAGAGGAAAGATCTGGGCGCTACCAGGAACAAATTCAGGAACATTACCCTTCATGTTCACGTTCCATACTTCAACCGCCTCCACCCTTTTTGTTCCCATAACACGCGTTACGAGCGACCTTTCAAATATCTTTATGCCTTTCTTGCTCACGGATTCCCATTCGGCATGCGCTTCTGACTCCTTGATCGTTCTCCTGTAGAAAACGTAGATCTGATCTGTCCATTTCATGGCCTCTATGACGGCGTCCACGGCAGTGTAACCGCCACCCATTATACCCACTCTGCCGTAAAGCCTTCTAACGTTCGTTGAGAAGCCCATCCTATACTTGGCGTTGTCCACAAGCAAGTCAAGCGCCGTTATGACCCCTTCCAGATTTGCCCCCGGCGCACTAAGGCTTCTCGCCCTCCATGTGCCCGTAGCTAGCAAAGTAGCGTCATGGGTTGCTATAATGTTTTCGAGCGCACTGGCACCAATCCTCATACCCAAATGGAACCTAACCCCTGCGGCCTTAAGCTCTTCAATACCTTCAATTACTCCCTTCTTGGGTAACCTTTCCTCCGGAATTCCAAATACGAGAAGGCCTCCCGCTTCTGGTAAGGCGTCGTAAACATCAAGCTGGTAGCCCTTGCAGTAGAGGTAGCCCGCAGCCCCAAGGCCTGCAACCCCCGCTCCCACTATGGCTACTTTTTTGCTGGTGGTCACAACGGAGCCAGCACGACATCCAAGAATAAATTTCACCTTACGATTAAGCTTGGAGCCTTATTTAAATTTTTTCCCTTAAGTTAAATGCAGATCAGTTCACATTTATGAAACAATTGTGGTAAACCAGACGCGGGCCCACAGGGATTTGAACCCTGGGCCAACGGCTCCGGAGGCCGTTGCTCTATCCATGCTGAGCTATGGGCCCAAGTGATACAGACGCACGTTCAAAAGTCTTCCCATCAAACCAAGATAAGACCTGTAAGGCTTCAACCGCTTCAAATCCGAAGATGAAAACCCTGCATCAAGACCGACTAGCTTCGTCAAAACCCAACTGGCTCAAAAGGGAAGCCCCATCCGCTTCTACCTGCTCGTGCGCTTTTATGTCTCTGATTGCAAAGTGGTCTGGTCCTTCACGCGCGCCAGCAATTACAAGCTTGTGGTAGGAGCCCTTAATAGCCCTTTCAAGCGCTTCCCTGACTGAGACGACTCCTGGCAACAAATCCACGTGCACCTCTGCATTACTAATGATGCCAAAGGCACGCGCGGCCTTCTCGAGCGATTGATCGTCGATCGCGGCGATGAGAACTTGTTTGGCCTCGGACACCGGAGCCATAGACAAGGCAACCCTATCAACACCTACTGCAAAGCCCACTGCAGGCGTTACCGGCCCTCCCAAGTCCGATACTAGGTTATCGTACCTCCCGCCTCCCAGCAAAGACCCCTCTGTTCCAGGGATTATGGCTTCAAATATGAAGTCAGTGTAATAGGCTATACCGCGGGCAAAGGCGACGTCAATCTTTACATCAAGCTGGGGGTCCATGGCACGCATCATGACTAGCACTTGGCGCAGGCGCCTTAGACCTTCGTAGGCCGAGGGAAACCGATCCTTGGCCACGGCCTCCCAGCGATCTAAGTCAGATCTGCTGTCAGGTGAATTTATCATATCTTTGAGCATCTTCTTTCCGTCTTCGTCCAGAAGCCCCATGACCTCCTCATATCTTCCGTGATCTATCTCCCTAATTGCCTTGTTGAGATCTCTTCCCTTAATTCCGGACTCCTCAAGCAGGGAACGCATAAAGGATATATTGCCAACCTTGAGGTAAGCCTTTATGCCAACTGCCTTCAGAAGGCGCAAAGACAAGTAAGCTACCTCTGCATCAGCCAACGGCGAAGACGACCCATAAACCTCGATACCCAGCTGCGTGAACTGCCTATACCTTCCCCTTTGGGGTTCGTCGTACCTGAAGCATGGCCCTATATACCAAATCTTTACCGGCTTGGGCAAATCTCTGAACTTCATAACGTAGAGCCTTGCCGCGCTCGCGGTCAGCTCAGGGGTTAGGGCAACCTTCCTTCCACCTCTGTCCTCGAATTCGTACAAACTGTCTAAAAGTTCTTCTCCGGCCTTGGCGGCCAAGAGGTCATAGTACTCTATGGAAGGAAGCTTAACCTCTTGGTATCCAAACCTATCTAGTATCAATGACGACGTCTCCTCAAACTTTCTTTGCGACCTAGCTTCAGCCCCAATGACGTCGCGCATGCCACGGACAAGCTCAAAATTCATGCGCTATCCCTATGGGAACTTAAAAGCGTGCGCGCTCGCTCTTTTTATCGCGCCAATCACAGGGGAGAGAGGAGAAAGGCCAGGATTATAACGCCCATACCCAACAGCATCTCTCCCTTCTCCTTGTCGACTACCCGCGGCTCTGGTCTCTTTGCCATCGCAAACGAGGAATGCAGCAGCAGGAGGTCGCCAACTGTTAAGGGGATGAGGTAGCCGATTCCGGCCACGCCCATGAAGTAAGGAAGGGGGCTGCACGCGACGTCAAGCGCCATCAGGACGAAGCCCACTAACCCGGCGATCTTGGTGCCGTGCACAACGGCAAACGTGCGCACTCCCCGGCTCTTGTCGCCGGTTACATCGGGAATCCCCTTGAAGACCTCTCTGGCCATGTTAGCGACAAAAGCGTAGGCGAAAAACAAATCGTTCATAAGCGAACCAGGCCTACCAACCATTATAGACCCATAAATGAATGGAAGGGCCACATTAAATGACACTATGGCATTACCCAATATTCCCTTTTTCTTCAGTCCCGCGTTGTATACCAACGATACGATTACCGAGAAAAAAGCCAGCGGAAACGCGATCGGCATCCAAGGACCGATGACGGATGACGCTATCCCAACAGCAAACAACGCAGCGGAGAAAGCTATTGCCTGCTTTCCCGTTACAGCCCCAGATGGAATAGGCCGCTCAGGCCTGTTTATCCTATCAACCTCCCTATCGAAGTAGTCATTGGTTATCATAACTCCAGCGGTTAGGAAAAACGCCACGAAAAAGCCAGCTATCTCCTCCACTAAGCTAGCTGGTCCCTTTAGCGCAACCCATTCGCTGGCCACCACGGCAATCCCCATTAGAGCCGAGTTTCTAACCCTCATCATGCCGATGAGTGAGCTAATCCTACGCTTTCTTGTCAAGCCTTGATAGGGCTGCACCATAATAGGATACCCCCCCTGTGGCATCGACTATAGCTAATATGGCATCTTTTTTCGTACTTCTGGCGGCCTGCAAAACCGATAAAAGGGAACCGAACGGCTCCTTACTTCCCTCCACCATGACGTAAAGCAGCGTTGGCGATACTTCGTCCTTTTTCCTCTTGACGTAAAAGCCCAAAGAAAACGGAGACGGACCCACTTCGTAACCCCTCTTTCTCAAGTCCTCATATACGACGTACTTCTGCCAAAACAGCCTATCGTCGCTGGCGTTTATTATATCTTCGTCCTCAAGCTCCACCTCCCCGCTTTTCACGATCATCAGGCCCCTTCTTTTGAGATAAAGGGCCTCATAAAGGGAAATTTCCTCTTTTCCCTCCAACGCCGCGGATGAGCGCTCCACGACGACTTTGCCATCTCTCAAAACTCCCACTGCTACGACCTCTGACATCGCAAAACAAAGGAATGGGAATTTATGTGTTTCTAAAATCCCTAGCGCTCCACGATTGCTCTGGAGCTTCGACCCTGAGCACGCTTTCTAGACAATGCACAACAAAATTTATGCATAGCTTCAGAAACGCGTAAGAAAAACAAATATATGTGTGCTTAATATTGTATCAAATGTTTTGGCCCGATGACCCAGACGACGCGCTTAGAATCATTAGCGAGAACAGAATAGACGTGACCTTTGACGAGCAAAAGGGGTACATTTACCTTGTTGACGAAAAAGAAACGCAAGGCATAGACGAGTACCTGGATGAGCTTGCGGGCATCGGGCTTCTCGAGTTGAACGTAGATGATAATAACGTGCTAGTCGCTGGCAGGCTACCTGTATACGAAACCATAATTTGTCCGGAATGCGGATCTCCATACATAATTAGGGAGTCCTTGGCGCAGCACGACGTTTGCGGTACTGTCCTCCCCGTTACGTCGTTCAGAAAGGGTGATAAGCTATTCTGCCCAGCATGTAACGCCGAAATTAATCCGGAAGAGCTGATAGACTTGGGTTCTTGGTACGTTTGTCGTAGCTGCGGAAACAGGTTCCAGCTTCCTTCAATAAGGTTCAACCGTCCTGAAGAACAAGTAAAACTTGGAGCGGAAAAGGTCGTCTATAAGAAGACCTATACCTTGACACCCAAAGGAGTTAGCGCGCTTAACTCTCCCCCAACCAAGCTCAAGACCACGCTGAAAAAGCAGTTCTACAAGAACTTCGACGTTTTTTATGTTGGCAGCTTTTTTGGTAACGTCGGTCACGCCGAAGAGGTAGAAATATTTTACAAGCGCTCAAATAGACCTCACCAGATCTTAATCCTAAAGGGCAACTCGCCCGTATCCGAAATCGAGGTTAGGACGGCATTGGATAGCACTAAAAGCATGCTTTACGACTTAAGCCAACTTCTGATTTCCCCATCTGCTGACAAAAACGCGATTGCGCTACTAAAGCGTGGTAACTTCCCGTATAGCATGTGCGAAAAAGAGGAAAAAATACCAGAGGCCATAAAGGCCTTTTTCCTCAACCTCGAAACTTCGAAGACAAAGCTCTGAGCTAAACGCTCAGTGAGAGACTTCAGCACTGGCTTCCTTACTTACGTCCTTCTTCTGATCTAGGTTTAGGGGCTCCGCGCCACTGACGTACGCCTGGAACTCCTCGAACGAAAGGCGCTTGCCCTTCGATATCTTTTCCTTAGCCTTTTCGTTAAGTTGCTCCATCTTCTCCTTCGCCTTCTGGTAGAACTGAAGCTGTGCCTTTATGTTTCTGTCGGCGCTTATCTCATTAAGCCTCTTAAGTATGGCTATCTTCTGAGCCTTCATAAACGTAAGTTGCGTGTTTGACGAAAGGTATCTCATGTGCGCTTCATCAGCTTGCGCGCGCAAAGCCTCGATCTGTTCAACCGCCTCCATCATCTTCTTGTGATGTGCATGGGCCTCGTTCGCAAGCTCGTCAAGCTTCTCCTTAAATGTCCTAAATTCAGCCTCGGTCTCACGAAGATCAGAACGCAGACGCTCAAGCTTCTCCCTGTTCTCGTTGTACTGCTTTACCGTCTTAAGCTGGGCCTCCAGTTCCAATATGCGCTCCTCCATTTCCCTTGCCTTAGATGGCGGTATAGCGCTTGTCTGATATTCCCATTCCAGTCTCTTAAGTTCCTTCTCGAGCCTTTCCTCCTTCCTGCTTGGCGGCACGACGGTTGCCTGAAGCTTTTCAAATTCCTCCTTTTTCTTATCGTATTCCTTTACAAGCGCATCCTTCATGCTTTTTATCTTCTTGACTTCCTCATTTACTTTATCTCTGCTTTCCTTTTCCGTTCTCACTATCTCAGCAAGCTCCTTGATCTTCGCGTGAAGCTCATCTCTGGTTTTTTTCGCTTCTACTGCCGCCTTGCTTACTTCCTCAATTTTTTCTTCTAAAACCTCTAAGTTTTGCCTTAACTCAAAAATTTCATCAGCTACATCCATTTTTAATCGCCCAAAATAATCCTTGAATCTACGGCCACAGCCCCCTCGGGCGTGGCCATCACCGGATTTAAGTCCAAAGAGGATATCTCTTTGTTTTCCACCATGAGGGCACCCACAGACGTTATCAACTTTGCCAAAGCGATCTTATCTACGGGCTTAGAGCCCCTTACGCCGTTCAGGATGGGCGCTGCCTTTATCTCGTCTATCATGTCCATCGCGTC
>DSEZ01000007.1 GCA_011055275.1 Thermoprotei archaeon
GCAAAGCTCGGCAGGGAGGAAAGGTACTTCAAGGAGATCATGCGCGCGGTCATAGAGAAATACGCGTCAAGGGTTAGCGAGAACTCCATTGCCAAGGAAACCTCAGCCGGGTCACACAACACGGTTGCGTCTTACTTGGACTTGAGCGAGAAGCTCTTCCTGACTAGGGTCGTATACAGGGTCGAGTGGGGAACTGGGTACAAGCCGCTCTTCAGGTCAAACAAGAAGGTCTACTTCACTGACCCGCTCTTGTACCGGGTCATGAAGCTTTACGCGCTTGGGGATGGAAGGCTTGCCGACGAGGAGCTGGCGAAGCTGCTCGAAGGAGTGATAGGGGAGCACTTGATACGCAGGTACAGGGCGGGCTACGCGATTGCAAAGAGCGGAAAGGAGGTTGATTTCGCTTTGGGCGATGTCGCCGTTGAGGTGAAAGGCAGGAGCGCTAGTCTCAGAGACCTGAACTGGGAAAAGGGCTACGTGCTCTCCCACAATGAGTTTGACGTAACCGAAAATAAGGCCATGGTGCCTGCCTCGATATTCCTTTACCTCATCTCGGAGGACAGGCTCTTTTATGACTTTTGACAAAAATTACAGTGATATGGCTTCTTTGGCAGCAACGACAAGGTCGATCACGTGAGGTGATGACGCCGATCTCCATACCTTGAAAACCCTGAGGATGGAACTAGCCCCTTCAAAGCCGAGTAGCTTGGAAGCAGCCCAATCGATAATACACAGCTCTAGGGTTCCTCCTTCTTGACGAGCTGACGGTGGGCCTTGATCCCGCTTCCGTGAAGACCGTGCGGAAAGCATCAGGAAGTTTTACTATGAGGACGGCACGACTATATTCATCACTGCCAACTACATGGATGGGGCTGACCACCTCTGCGACAGGGTCGCCATAATGCGCTCGGGAAGCATAGCGGTCATTAGTAAGAAGGGTCAAACGAGTAAAACTGAATCCGGCGAAAAGTGGGCCGTTTAGGGCTTCTCGCAGGGAATTCGGCTAGGATACCAGGAGGAAGCCTGAAACGCTCATCGAGGAGGCCGCGCTGGGCGTCAGCTTACGACGCAATAACCCGCTATTCAAACACAAATAACGGCGCAAAAGTGCATCCAGAATAGAAAACAAAGGATAAGCGTGTGGGAATCATTAGCCCAGGCGTCCCGTAAAAGCTTAAATCTCGTAAATCAGGCATTTCACCTTGAGCAGCAGGTACAGGTGGTGGCCAGTGGCCTTCGCGTTGTTTCCGGTCGGGGGCTTGCCCTCTTTCTGTCAGCTCAACTGGCCTCAAGCATCAGGTGGCCAACAGTGCTCCCATAGCCCCTTTTCTTCCCAGCGATGCTCAGCTTTGTGGTAACGATCCTTCTGTCCCTTGGAGGGATCATCAGCATTTCTCTGAGCGTTTTTCTGATCATACCCCGCGGCGCTGACACCGACTTAAAGGTAGGCGCCATGGCATTAACCTCGGGATTGGCCATGTTGGCCTCGGGCCCGCTTCTTTTCCGCACCAGCTCTTTTGGACCCCTATGGTCTGGATACCTCGCTTTAGGATTGATCTTCATCGCGTCTGCTATATCAGGGGTCAAGCGCTGGTCTGATTAGAAGCCTTGTTGGCAGAGGTGGCCGTAAAGTTTGACGCGAGTTTATTTCTAACCTTAGCTGGGCGCTCTGCTTGCAAGAACGTATCGTTGGTCGAAGCTTAAGGGTTGGGGCCTTACCTGATCCTCCTATAAAGCAGCAGGAATATCATGAGGAAAGTCAGCGCCGTTGACAGCGCCGTCCAGGCCGCGACGCCGAACAGGTTATGAGTATATACTATCGACGCAACGCTCTCGACGAGCAACCCCGTGTCCAGCGAGCCGAATAGGACGGTTAGCCAGAAGCTCAGCACGTTGGAGTTCCTGGCGTAGTTGGTGGTGATGTCGAAGGTGACTGCGTCCAACCGGTCGATCACGGAGTCGTAAAGGTCGTTGATCCCTAGCGCGTTTTCGCCAAAGTCCATCAATGGGGCGCTGAACTGAGTTGCCTTCTCTATTATCCCATAATATTCCTCGAGACCATCCAGTATTTCTTGCTTAAGGCCTATGAGGCCGTTTATGGAGAGCGAACCCCTCACAAGCCTTTCGTAGTACTTTCTGAGGATCTCCCTTTCAAGAAGCAGTATCTCCAGCACTATGAAAAAGGGCAACGTGCACCTTGACTGTAGGTCTGCGTAGTTGAAGTTCGCGGAACGGTTAGCGCTCATGAACATTATGCTTAGGGCCGCTGAATTCGACATGAATGAGGCCCCTCCCTCCCTTATGCAGAAATTTCTGTTGATCTCGCCCTCCACGAAGGAGCGCTTGAATGGCACAGGAGATGGATCTAAGTAAAGCAGCTTTACCAGCTCTGACTTGTGGTTCTCTATGAAATCGTCTACGTCCGCGTTTTGACCAGATATGCCGATCAGCGTGAAGAGAGGGGACTCCTCGCCCAGATAAGGTAAAAAGCGATAAATCTCTTTTACGATGCTAATCTCAGAATCGGGCTTCAGTAGGTCAAGAAACTTTTGGGAATTGAACTCCTGCTCTGGCAGCTCTACCCATACCTCGATCAGCTCTGCTCCTCCTTTATGAGTTACAAGATAGGCCTCTGCAGAGGTCGCCTCAGCTTTACCAGAGCTCCCCATGCTAAAGCTGGACAGGGGTTTCCTCGTAAGCCTGTTTGACCTCACGAAGGCCTCTCCAAGTACGTGAAGCTCAGCGTTGTTAAGTTCATTTATCCTCTGTTGATCGACTTGGCCTGCGGGTTCACTTTCCGCTTTGCGGTGATCGAAGCCCTTGGGAGGGGAGAAAACGAAGGTGAACAAAGGTCTAACCCGTAGCGCACCAGCATTCCCTTCGTTCAAGCAGATCACCAGGCCGGGGCGCTGAAAGGCGCTTCCACATATGGTGCTAAATGGCATCGCGCTTTAAATTTATGCGCCGCGGCGGATTGTCGTACGGTTCGAGGGAGGACTTTCACGGCATTCTGTGGAGGGATTCTTCAAGGAGAACCATATTTGTCGAAGAGCGGGTGAGGGGACGGTTTAGGTAATCCATGGAGCGATGCCGGTATGTCCGGCGGACGCGGTTGAACAGCACAATAAAGGGGATGAGCGCAAGACCCGTAATCTCGCAAGGACAAGGGATCCCATCGCCGAGGAACGCGGTCTCGGCTCGACGTCTGGCAGGTCATCCGGGCGTTTTTGCGCAAGCGAGTTGTCATCTGACCGCGGGGACTAAGTTCTTTGGGTCCCGAGCGAGGGAACTTTTGCAGTTGCCTGTATTTTGCTCCGCTCCAAAAGGGTGAGGATGAGCAGCGCGAAAACAATTGGCGAGGTGTACGCGATGAAAACCCTGAATCCCATGTAACGAAGGGCGGCGCCCCCTATTATTGGCATCGCGATCTGCATGAGCATCATTGTAGACGTAAAGTAGCTGTTCGCTTTATTCCGCTCGGCCTCGGGAAATGAGCGGCTAATTGAGAACATCGCTAAGGGCATGCCCAGCCCGTGGGGAATTCCTAGGACGGAAAATGCCGCGGCGTAAACGAGCAGGTTGTTGCTGAGAAAGACCAGCACTAGCCCGCCCAACGACACCGACATCATGAAGATCACGTAGGGCAGGAGCTTCCCTATTGGTCTGGCCGACAGCAATGATCTGGTGGCGAATGATGTCGTGAAGAACGCCGCGAATATAAGCGTTATTACCCAGTAAGGAGCGTTGAACTCATCTCTGGCGAATATGCCGCCGAACGTTAAGAGCGCGGCCGTTGGCATGCTGTATACCAGGAACGTGTATATGCCTATCCTGAAGCCTGGCTTTGACCATACAGAGGTGCTCTTGTTCGCTTTTTCGCGCTCCTCGGGAAACTTCGTGAGGGGTGAGAGGGCCGCTACGACCGCTCCCAGCGGAGCGAAGAAAAGGAATGACTGCCTCAGGGCGAAGTGGGCCAGAACTAGGGATTCAAGCGCCGGTCCCGCGATCAAACTTACCGCAAGCGCCAGCGTGTAAACGGC
>DSEZ01000008.1 GCA_011055275.1 Thermoprotei archaeon
AAAGGTTTTTATTTTGTACTGAGATAAATATTTATGACTTGTGAAGAAAATCCCTTTAAAATATCTTCAGGAGATGGATGGATATCAGGCGTCGCGCATAAACCCTCAAAAAAAGCTCCTCTCGTGCTGATGCTTCACGGGTACACTGGACACCACATAGAGGATCACAGGCTCTACGTCGACATTGCCAGAAAGCTTTGCGCCGAAGGCATAGGCACGGTCAGGTTTGATTACAGAGGTCACGGAGATAGCTCCGGCGAATTCGAGGATTTTGATATAGATGAGGCGATAAAGGACGCCGAAAACGCCTTCACCTACGCCTCCTCCCTGGACTTCGTTGACAAGGAAAAGATTGGGCTACTGGGGCTGAGCATGGGAGGTTACATAGCCGTGAAGCTGGCATCTGAGGTGAACGCCAAGTCGATAGTGCTCATTTCACCTGGGCTGCGCGTCCCCATGATAAACGTTAATGTGCCAACGCAGGACGGATACATTTACATGGACGCACTCAGGATAAAGGCCGAAAACGCCAAGAAGGTCCTACAGCGCATGAGTGGTGAGGCCTACGAATTCGCTCCACGGCTGAACCAACCCTTCTTGATAATCCACGCCAAGGACGACCCCGTCGTACCTTTTTCGTCATCTGAAGAGTTCATCGGGAAGCTTGGCAGCAAGAACAAGCACCTTCTGAGCTTTGAAAAAGGAGGGCACGTCCTCAGTGATTACGGTGTTAGGAGAAAGGCCTACTCCGAGATAGTCGATTGGTTCTCAAAGACCTTATGAAAGGGCTGCCACCATTTTTCGGCCAGCTGTATGTCGAGCAGGCTCTCACGCCCGTTCGAGATCGTGTCTTTGTGTTGTCTTACGGCGTCGAAAAACTCGTTGACCTCAACCTCGAAAGACCACTTGAAACCCACATGATCATACACCTCGGGCTCATCTGGCCTCGAGTTCAACCATTGCCATCGCGTTTCTCAGTAAGGGTATCGGCGCATCGGTCTTAAGCACCACCCCGCTTGGGAAACACGTGGTGTAGTACTCTGTAAAGTTACCCTTCCAAGCCGAGGTAAGCTCCAAGCTAAGCAGAAAAGAGCCGTAATCAAGTGTAGATGTAAAGGCATTAACCGTCAGATCGCCCTTCCTCTCGTTACCACTCAAGGCGGAGGAGGCGACGCGTTTCGGATTTCCAAATAAGAAACTGGCGATATCAATTTGGTGGGAAAGGCCCAAAATCCAAACAAACAACGCCTTTTGCTTGCCTGTAAAGTTAAGCCTATGAAATGGATTAAGTCCGCTTAGTCCTTGGGGCCCTTGGCCAAGCACGACGCCATTCTCTTGCCCTCCTTGGTAAGCGTGTAGTATATTCCTTTTGGCTTGTGCCCCATCTCCCTTGACTTAACTTTCAGCCAAGGTTTTATCGATGACGTTACCGACCTCTTGAGGGGTCCTTGGTACGTGGTCAGGTACCCGCGGGCTTGAAGCATCTTGCAGGCTTCCTCAAGAGATAACTCATCATAACTCGGAACCCATCCCGATTCTCCCAGCAGCCTCCGGGCCATAAGCCAGGGTGTATCTGGGCCAAACCTATATATGTGAACAAGCACCTTCTTCTGCGGCTCATCCATGGGTTAGTAGGTCATGCGATCTTATAAACATCAAGCGCTACTAGGCTTTACCGTTGCGCCTTTCGAAAAGCCTGACCTTTTCTGGTACCTCTCTCTTTGCTTCCCTTATCAATGAATAGGCCATTATGAGCACCAACGTCGTTATCACCCCTATTATGAGCGCCTCCTTGGGCATGCCGAAGAAGACTGTTAGCAGCGCTCCAAAGGTCGCGATGGTTAAGTAAGGGTAAAGAGGCGTTCTAAAGGAAGCCACCATCCCCTTTCTTCTAAAATGGATCACCGCAAGGGTGGTCATCAGGTAAGAGAAGAGAAGCCCAAAGTTGCTTATGGCCACGATCACGTAAACGTTTCCAGCGAAGAGCGTTATGACTCCAATCATAGACGATATGAGAACTCCCGTGCTGGCCACGTCCCTCTTCTGGTCGTATTTAGCGGTTATTCTTGGGAGCAAGCCGTCAGCACCCATCTGGTAGAGAGTCCTCGATGACGTGAGAATCGTGGCCAAAGTTGCGGACGTGGTTGCCAGGAGCGCACCTAAGTCGACGACGAGCATCATGAACTGAGGAGCCCTTGCAAAGGAGAGAGCCACTGAAAGCGGATCCGCGGATATAGCATAACTGTCCGTTGGAGCCATTATGACCATGGACAGCGCCACAGCTATGTAGAGGACCATGCTTATGACCACGGAGTAAACTATGGCCTTTGCAGCCCCTTTTCCGCCGCCCTTCACATCAGAAGCTATTGTGGCCACGCTCTGAAATCCCGAGTAGGCGAAGATTATGGCTCCTGAAGACTGGAAGAACCCGTTAATGGGATCCTTTGGAACCTCGAAGTGAGAGTAGATGTTCGGAATGCGCGTGGAAATGAAGAGGGCAAACGCTATGAATATGACGAGAACAGCTACCTTAACCGCCACAAGATAGAAGTCGGTTTCAGCGGCCTTCTTCACACCGACCATGTTGACCACGGTCAACGCGGCGATCAACAGTATGGCAAAGCTAACGGGATTTCCAAAGCCTATCAGCCTGACGAGATAAGACCCAAAGCCAAGCGCTATAGCGGATATGCTCGTGGCATAGCTGAAGTACATGAGGACGCCCGTGACAAAACCCATTTGGCTTCCAAAGGCCTCGTAAGCGAAGGAGTAAGATGAACCTTTTGTTTCAGGGAAAAGCGAAGTAAGCTCGCCAAGCTCAAAGGCCATCACCAACGAGACAAAGCCCATGTAGATGAAGCTTAGGAAGGAGTAAGCGCCGTCCAGAGAAAGCACCGTGCCGCTTAGAACAAATATGCCAGCTCCTATTATGGCACCGAGGCTCACCGCTGTGGCCTGTGCCACGCTTATCTCCTGCGATTTGGCCATATTTCACGCAAAACGTATCCCTTTAAGCGTGGCCGTACACCAGCGCATAACGCAACCCGTATAAACGAAGAGAACAAGAACATATGAAATCCGCGATAAGGGAATATGATAACAAGAACATAGATCCAAAGAAGCTTGGAGAAAAACTCGAAGAGTACTTCAAGGAGGAAGGCTATAAGACGCAAAGGGGAGAACATCCTCTTGGAATCGTAGTTCAGGCTCAAAAAGGAGGCATATTGAGAACGATATTAGCTGCCGATAGAGCTCTCACCGTGACCATAACTGGAGACCCCAACAAGGTGACCGTGAGGATGGGGGTTGGCAAGTGGCTACAAGATTTAGGCGTCGCCGCTCTAGAGGGGCTGTTCTTAACCCCGCTGCTCTTCTTCATAGAGATACCGGAGTCGCTGTGGAGCTTCGAGGTAGAGAGACAGGTTTGGAACTACATAGAATCGCTCATAAACATGGGCGATCTAAAGGTAGGCCGAAGTCACGCTTTCCCGTAAATCTTGAGCATTGCCTTTAGGACTCTTTTAGCGAGTTCTGGAGGAAACGAAATGGGCTTGCCTTTTCTAACGCTCTCTATGTACTTGGAGAGTGCCCTTTCAAAAGCGTGGTATGTTTCCACCAGATAACTCTTTTCGTTAACGACAAGACATCCACAGACCGCCTTTCTCGACGGGTCAAAGAGTCGGTCTTTATCCATTCAAACCTTACCTTGTTCTGGCGTCCTCGCGAAGGCTGCCGTGCGTGCCACAACTTCGAGCTCCGGAAGCAACAACGGATCCCTGTAAGACCACGAGTGAACAGGGGTCCCCACTGCGCTCGACCTAAACCTAACCGCCCCAACGGAAAAGTCCTCTCTCTATGGCCGACGCTCACTTGGGTGTGAGATCTACATGATCCCAAGCTTGCCTCCAAGCTCAAGCAAGGTATCCACGCAGTGTATCCCGCCATCTACTACAGCCGCTCCTCCCATTTCCTCTTCAGACTTCTCCAACCGCACGCGTCGTAAAACTCCTGATGTCTAACTATCGCTCCCCTGCGGGCCTCCCTATCTTCCCTTTTCAATCACCTCTTTTGCGGCGTTCGCCGATGGATCAATCAATCTCTCATCAGACGCCATGAACTTCCTATGGGTCCCCTTCGCCGTCCATATCATGACCTCAGCGTCTTCCAAAGTGGTGGCTGTAGGCCTTTCTAAGACCACGTGCTTTCCCGTTTCATGACCACGTCCGCTACGGGCCTGTACAACCTGCTGGGAAGTACTATGTCCACGACATCCGCCTTAGAGCTTTCTCGATCGAACTGAGGGTCTTTTTTCTGGTACTACTCCTTTATTTGCTGAACTGCATGGGATCCCTCTCCACGATGCTTGCGTCAACCTCCTTAATAGCCCTAAGGTGAGCTTTCCCAAATCCCCTGCACTCATTACAATATTTCCATATCAATAGCCCGCTTAAATTTAAAGCTGAAAGCCTAGTTCGAGCTCGCGGCGCTTACCCTCATAAACTTGGGATTTCTCTTGGCCTTGGATATGGCGTTCTCATATCCCAGTATCCCTATCACCACAACGGTTATTATCACCAAGAAAAAACCCAAGCCCAAGCTGTCTAAGTTATGCACGTGGATACCCGTGTTGATTCCCCAATTCATAAGCCAAGGATCAAGAATTATAGCTACCCCTCCAACTATGAAGGCAACACCGCCGTAAGTGAGCACGTAAATGGTTATGGTCTTGCCAACAAACGCTATGCCCTCCTTTGTCAGGCCCTTTATTGAGCTAAGCCATGCCGCAAAGCCCATTCCGAACAATATCTGCATGGTCATCGTTCCCAAACCGTAGAGCAAACCCGGGAGAAAGCCAAACCACGGGTTGGGCATCATAGGAGCAAGCACCGTGTATATTATCAGGGCAAAGGCTCCAAAGCCGAATCCTGCAATGAATCCATGCATCAATGCCAAATTCACGGGGACGGGCTTCGTATCCACTTCGTCGTCCACGACGGTCGCGGGGTTTACCTCGTGAGTCAACTCCCTTCTCTGGGCCTCGCTTCCCTCTTTGTGTATCCCAAGCTTAACTCCCAACTTTTCCTCTAGGTAATGCCAGTGTAAGTACTTTCCCTTTTTGGCTATGTATATGCCGGCAAGTGCCATGGCCAAACCAACGGCTATGTAAGTAACGCCAAAAGCCAGAGCAGTCATGAACACCCCGGCAAGCGCAAAATACGCAAGCTCCGATAATATTGCCCTCTGAATCGTGAATCCCGTGGAAAAACGAGTCCCGTCTTGGCGCCCCCCTTTGAACTGAACGTCCCAACGGAGTAGGAGAAGGTTATGGGCCACGTGTGCTCATCCGGGGTTATCCCGTGGACTATGCCAAGAAGGTAAGCTGTTACCAGTGCCACTTCCAGAGTTGTAGGATGGGGATTCCAAAGGTCAATCAATGCTCGTCGCCTCAGCAAGCTATCTCCTTACCATGAGGGCATTCTGTGGGCCTTCCCAGATAATCGTAGAGCTTCCTAACCACAACCTCTGGTACGAACGTATCGAACTTCCTTGCCTGGGCACATGCCTCGTCTGGGGTAAAGCCTGCCCTGTAAAGCAAGGTCTCGACGACCCTGTGTGCCATAACCAAGTTCTCTGCCTCCTTCTTGCCTTCTTCCGTAAGAGCATAACCCGATGAACCCTTCTTAAGCAGGCCCTCACGCACCAACTTCTCAACCATGGCCAAGGCGGTAGGTGGTTTAACTGACATGGACTTCGCCACATCTGCAAGCCTAACCGGCCACCCATCGCTCGACTTCTCGTAAATCAACCTAAGGCAATCAAGCTCTCTTGCCGTGGTCATTTTAGACCTCACTAATAATATTAGATTAGGCTAATCTAAAAGCCTTTCGCTTGCCGTTCCTCACCTATTTACCGGCATTTTGGCTAGCCTTGACGCACAAGCCCGATAGAAAGGCATATAGCTCGGAGCAGTTTATACACGAAGATGTCAAGCAAGGCAGGCACCTTAAAGACGGGGTCTCCTAAAGGAATGGCGGCCCTAAACGTTGCCATAGGCGTGCTCGACCTCATCCTCATACCCATAGCCCTGACCTTAGGCAAGACGTATAACTCCGACGTGGCCATAGCGAACTCCATTGTGGCAGTCCTGTTGATAGCCATCGCTTACGTGGACTACACAAGCAAGAGGAGGGGAGGAAAGGGAACAGCGCTTCCAGTGGTTGTGTTCGTTTTCTCCTTGATATTGCTCTTCCTCTACCCTCAGACCTACGACACCCCTTACATAGGAACTTATCACCTCTACGTGCTGCCGACCGTCTACAAGGGCAATCCCTTCTACCTGAGCCCTTACCAGATTCAAAACTACGTGTGGAGCCTAAGCTTCGCGTTTGGGATGATGCTTTTCGCCACATCACTCTACGAGATATACTTGGTCAGGAAGTCTTGAATTTTTTGGTGGGCCCGCGGCGAGTTTCACCCGTTAAGCCGGGTTTTGAACGCCGGACCTTTCGATATCTGACCCAGCAGGTTATCAGTTTCGTCCTATTGAGGGCCGAACGCTCTAACCATGCTGAGCTACGGGCCCAGCCCCTAAGGGCACGGTAATACTCTTTTAGGCCTATAAGTTTAGTGCGAGCTTTCTGCTCGATCGGCCAGCGATAATCAGAAGTTGCTACTCTAGCGAGACTCATAATACCGCATAAAAATAAGCATAGAAAAGTTCAGGTCAGAGCACGCTGCTGCACCTTGGAGCGCTTACTTCTGCGCCCGAATCCCGCGAACCTGAACAGCCAAAGCCGGTCAGCTTTTTGAAGAGCACTCACCTTAGGGCTCACGCCATGCTCCAGCCCAGAGAGGTAGCATGATGCCAATGCTCTCCTCTTCGGATCTAGATACCCCACCTGCCTCAGCATCGAGCTTATCTCCCTGGCCCTGCGCTCA
Source organism: Thermoprotei archaeon (assembly GCA_011055275.1). GTDB lineage: Archaea > Thermoproteota > Thermoprotei_A > Marsarchaeales > UBA168 > UBA168. The sequence continues at coordinate 6,940 of DSEZ01000008.1, forward strand.
CACGTCGGCGGCAACCCGAACCTCTGATTTATTTGCGGTATCCAATCCATATCGCTCAGCTCCTTGAAGCTTCCGCCCACTTTCTTCCACTTCCAAAGGGCCCTCAAAAGAAAGGCCTTATTTATCTTCAACACATAAATGACCTCCTCCGTTGAAAGCGGGATCCCAGACTCGCGTGAGACCACCAACACCGAAACCGCGACGCGCTGCTCGCAGCTCCTCAGCTCAACCATTTTTGGATCTTGTAAAAGACGCAACGCCCCTTGCTTGACGTAACTTGGAACGCTCAACACCTCGCACGTATAGCCTAACAGATCGGCGCATCCTATGCCCATAGGTTATCCAGTTCCGCCCATAAATTGGCAAACAGACCTCGGGAAGAAACTGCGCGGGATGACCTTGCAAATTTTTGG
>DSEZ01000009.1 GCA_011055275.1 Thermoprotei archaeon
CCTTACGGCGGAATCCATAAGAGAAGAGGTGGAAGAGGTCATCGGTAAGCGGCTTGACGCCATGCCCGCTTTTATAGACGACATAACAAACAACAAGACCGATCGCTACATAGAGAAATGGATGGCCGCACCGGAACTGAGGGCCTAGATCACCATAAGCAAGGGATCCGAGGTAGCTTGCGCATCGCTGAGGTCGTAGGGTCTCACCGTTTGGCGGGGTGATGCACGCATGGGGTGCGTTGTGGTTTTTTCTACGAATGACGAAGCGGGTATGAACATAACATCTCAGTTGCGGCAGCTTATACCAAATGCGCCAATAGTAGCCGTTGAAAAAGACCTTATCGATCTGAAGAGCCCAGACGTTCCGCAGGCAGACCTGGTGGTTTTTGCCTCTAAGCACGTGGGTAAACTGCCATCGTTTACGGTTCATGTGAGCGGTAATCCTGGTAGCGAAGCGCGGTTCGGCGGAGTTCCGTATGAAGTATCGATATCGGCTCCATTACCCATGCGTGTTGCGCTGGAAACCATGAAGAGATTAGCCTCACCGGAGTTTCAAGTAACTTACGAGGTAACTCATCATGGCCCTTCTGACCTAAAAGTGCCGTCTTTCTTCGCCGAGCTTGGCAGCGGCCCCTCTCAGTGGTCGGTTCCGGAGCACGCCAGGGTTGTGGCTGAAGGCATAGCTGAGGTGCTCAGAAATTGTGGAAACTGGAAGCAGTTTAGACCGGTGCTCGGACTTGGAGGTCCTCACTATGCTCCAAACATAACCAAATACGTTCTCAAGAGCAACGTAGCGGTTGGGCACATAGTGCAGGGGTCCATACTGGAGGAGAACGATCCTGAGAGAGTGATCGACGTGGTCCTTAAAGCCAACGGTAATACAAGTGCCCTTCTGCTTGATTGGAAGGGAGTTAAGGGAGGGGTGAGACAAAAAGTACTCGATGTTGCTGCTAGGCGTGGGCTTCCTGTGCTTCGGGCCTGAAGGCATTGCCGTGGATCGGGCGCCGTTCATCGCTTATTATCTTGTTATGCCTATACTTCTAGATGCTTACCCCTTTTTACCCATTCGCGTTAGCGCTACTCGTTGATCCGAAATGATAGATCCTTTTCCGCTTGGCAGAAGCGGCTCCACGTCGGAGTCCTTTATCATGTAACCAAGAGGAGAACCAAGCTTCTTTAGTTCGAACGCTAACCTCTTCCTTATTGTCTCAACCAGTTTCTCGCGTTGAAGGTCACCAGGCCTTATGGTAACGTAGGCTAAGGCCCTTTTCCCAACGGCCTTGGGAGGACCCGAGATCACCCTGAACCACCCTTCTCCTGTTTCAACGCCTATGGACAGCGCAAGCTCAGCGTCTATCTCCCTTTTTTTGCCGTATATCATGAAAGAGCCCTTTGATAGGAAAGTCCCGCTGGGGGGCGAAAGCGACACTTGCTCCGACTTAAAGAGGGATACCTTTATGGAAAGAAGACCTTCGGCCCACGCCTTGGAGTACGAAGCAACGAACTGGGCAGCCTCGTTTACGCTCGTTTCAGGGACTTTTTCAGCGTCCTCGTAAATTATAGCCAGAGGAGAACCGTGGACGTCGGCATGAAGTGCCCAAAGGCCACTTCTCATCACGTTCCTTATTATCGAAATGTTTTGATCTGCGTCTTTCCCGCCTATAACAAGTATGCCATCGCTTGTTATGAACCATCTGTACCTTTCGTACCACTCCCTCTTTCTCGCAACTCTCATGGATGCCTCTAGCTCCCTGAGTTGGCTTTCTTGTTTCTTGCCGCTGAGCCTTGCCTCCAGTTCCCTGATCTTTTCCATAGCGCTTTTTTCCTTTCTTTCTTCTTCCTCTTGTTGGGTGTGGAGCTCAGCTATCTGATCCCATATCTTCTTGTTTATTGCCAACGGTATGTCTGGAGCCTCTTCAAACGTTACGTAGCC
>DSEZ01000010.1 GCA_011055275.1 Thermoprotei archaeon
TAGAGGGGAAAGTCCTGAACGTTATAGCCATGTATGAAAAGCGCCCTTCCAAGAACCCTCGCTGCGGTCTTGATCCCCTGCCCCCTCTTCCGAAGAAAGCTACAGTTACTTGTCCATTCCGAGGGTCTAAGTTTACCATATGTATTTAGCGCGTTGGCGTTTAAGGCGTAAGCGTGAAAAATAAGGGAGCTAATAAGGTAGGTTGGCGAAGAATGAATCTGCCCTCTTTCTCCAAGACCAGAAACCGTCAAAGCTGCTTGGATAGGCCGAGTAGATGTCCATGGCAGTCTTTACGTCAGACGCCATCTGCCTGAGCTTTAATAGGATGCTTGGCCTCTTCAATCCTCTTATCATGATTTCGACCTCCTTTCTAAGGTTTATGTTGACTTCTCCTGTGACAGCAGCTTGCGTTACGGTCTTCTCGTCCATTATACCGGATGACATCCCGAAGTTTATGTCATCGTTACTTAACTTGATGAGGAAGCGTCTGAAAACGTCAAGCCCTGCCTGCTTGACACCGTATTCCTTCATGTACGTGACGTTGTAGTTCCAGAGCTCGTTTATGCCTGGAAGATCAGCCTGACTTAGAGCGTTGGCCACAGCTTCAGCGGCAAACTTAGCGCTTAGCATGCCGCTACCTATGCCACCACCTGTAACTGGATTGACGGTGGCAGCAGCGTCGCCTGCTAGCACTATACCGTTCCCTACCATGGTGGCAAATGGCCTCCTGGTTGGAACCGTGTCACCGCTTCCAGCCACGATCTTGCCCTCATATTTTCCCTTGATCCAGTTTTCAGTAGCGATCTTGGGATTAGGGTACTTACCTATCATCGTTACCCCAAGGCCAACGTTAGAGAGGTTTCCCTCGGGAAACAGCCATATGTACCCGCCAGGGGACGTGTTCTGATCAAAGATTAACCTTAGGTAGCCGTGTTCTATTGCTGGTTTCATATCTTCCATTATTATCCTGTAAGCGGCGACTGCGTCTTTCTTCTCAACTACTTTTTCAATCCCCCACTCGTCTGGCAGGGTCCCTCTTAACCTGGTTTTGTTGCCGGACGCGTCCAAAATGACCCTCGCGGTTATCTCGTCACTTCCCTTTACACCAATGACGCGCCCATCCCTTATGATAGGGGCATCTACGTGAAAGTTTTCCATGAACTTTGCACCAGCGCTTTCCGCCTCATCCACAAGCGCTGAACCCAACCCAACCCTGTCCACCGTGTATCCGTATCCTTGTATGCGGAAGGCTGTCTTTCCATCAGGGGAGATAAGGTCTGCGCCCAGGATCCTTTCCCGTATAACGTTTGATGGAAGCGTGACGCCCGCTTTTTTCAGGTCTTCCTCTCCTATGGCATCTCCGCAGGCTTTGTCCCCGATCCTACTTTTAGGTTTGGCGTCGAGCAGGAGCACTTTGAAACCTTGGCTCGCTAGCTTTTTCGCAGCCACCGCTCCTGTTGTGGCCGCCCCAACCACGATAACGTCGTAATCCAACTTTTAATAAACAAAAAAGCTGCCCCTTAAGTCTTTTTAGCGTTTTGCAGTTTGTTTTGCGAAAGCCTTGAACCGAGGGTAAGCCGTTTAAGTCATATCAGGCCTGTAATTGGAATGTATTATACAGGAAAAGGCGATAATGGTCAGACCTCGTTTGGACCGGGAAAGCTCCCCAAAGGTGAGCAAATATTTGAGTTGATCGGCGGAATCGACGAGCTTAACTCGGTTGTGGGCTTGACCTTAATACACGTTCCGCTGGAGCCCGTCCGGGAAAAATTGCTTTCAATACAGAACGATCTCTTCGTAATGGGCGCAGATCTGTATTACGCTTTCGAGGGTGGTGAGAAGAAAGTCAGCTTCAACGAAAGTAAAGTCAGGGAACTTGAAAGCGCCATAGATGACATGGCAAAGGCCCTTCCACCTCTGGCGTCGTTCGTGATTCCTGGGGGAAGTGAGGCGGCCGCTTACCTCCACGTGGCGAGGGCGGTGTGCAGAAGGGTTGAGCGTGAAGCGGTGAGGGCATCTTCTGCGCACGGCATTAACCCCGAGATATTGCGCTATCTAAACAGGCTTTCCTCGTACTTTTTCGTTGCTGCGCTCTATTGCAATGCCAAACTAGGCGTCAAGGAAAAGTCGCCTAAGTATTCACGAAGTATGGGCATCTTCTCCATCGTATACATCGCCGTTAACTGCGTCATTAATTTCTTTGGCAAGGAAGTGGTCTTTTACTTCAACAACGACTTTTTTTACCCCTGGCAGGGCCCGATACCTTATCCTTTATTTGCAAAGCTATGGCATATGCAAACTGCGCTGGACAAAACGGGGTGGTCAGGTGAAACCTTACCTTGACGTCGTTATCGCTACTTATGTCTACCTCGTCCACCAGGTTCATTTCAACGATCCCGACTTGGACCTCGGGATCCACAACGTCTTCGATGCTCTTAAGGACATCTTCCTCTGTTATCAACTCTACATTTTAACTGCAGACCTCAGAAGAAAAAATTTTGGATTGTTGTTGTACAGGTGGCGAACCCGATTGCTTCATGATCTGTCTACCGTAGAAGGCGCAGCGATCTTTCTCCTATTAAGTGATCTACCAGCTCTAACGGAAGCGTTTTTCCGGTTCATTGACACGGCTGCTTTAACATGCGATATATGAGAGAAGTACTCCAGCGTGCTATCCGCGGAGGCGCGATCATCCCCGGCTGCTTTATCCACGTTTCAGGGGTATGGCCCCATCTAGGCGACAAGCCTGCACGTTTCCAGTTGGGAGTCTATCGCATTTTTCTAAAGGGTCCGTCTATCTTATTAAGCGAACTTCCGCCCCTTGCCTCTCCACGGCATTAAGTCATTCGTGGTATACCAGCAAGTGGGATAAAGCTGAAATAGCCACGCAGGGCTTGCTTATGGCCATCATAATACCAACGTATCCGGGGGCTAGTTACGTGCTTTATGCGAAGATTGTTGTGACCATTGGCTTGTTGGTTGGACTTGTTTACGTCGTCAAAAAGATAAGGTCAGTGCCAAAGGCTTGAAGGGTCCCAATTTAGCTGTCGTTAGACGATAAATGCGAGTTCCTCCCGTTTTTGAGAGCTTTTACCAAGCTTAAGGTTAAAATGCGTCCTGCGCGAATATGAATTATGGATGATGAGTTAAGCATGTACCTGTCTAGGGTTGGTCTTACGTTTCCTGGCCTCGAAACGACCATCGATTCCTCTGATTACGTTTTCTTCGGCGTTCCGTTTGACTCCAGCTCTTCGGCGTTTCCGGGTTCTCGCTACGGCCCTAAGGCGATAAGGGATGTGATACAGGGAATGGAGCTGTGGTCTGAGTACTTCGGCGTGGACCTTGAGGAAATGCGCGTTTACGATGCTGGAGACTTGGCTGTTAGCCATGGCGACGCGGTGGCAACCGCGAACATGCTTAAGCGTGCCGTCCAGAAGATTACCTCGCTCGGCAAGATCCCAATAATGATAGGAGGAGAGCACACGTTCACGCCCTTTGCGGCCCTAGCGGCTGGAGCTGACTCTCTTATAGTGCTCGACGCGCACGCTGATTGCAGAAAGGACTACCTCGGAAATCCCCTATCTCACGCGTGCGCCACGAGAATATGGGTGGATTCTGGAGGTAAGCGCACCTTTCAGATAGGAATTAGGGCTACTTCTAGAGAAGAGCGCGATTACTGTAAAGAAAAAGGGATAATCCAGTTCTCTCCCTTTCAGCTTCAATCCGATTCCTTTATGAAATCGTTGACCGACTTTGTGAGGAAGTCGCGTTCTCTTTACCTCTCAATTGATATGGATGCCTTTGATCCGAGCTACGCTCCGGGAGTTGGTACTCCTGAACCCTTTGGTATCTCTCCTATTGATGTGCTGAGGATCTTTGAAGCTATATCGGGCGCAAATCTGGTTGGTTTTGACGTAATGGAGCTTTGTCCACTCCGTGATCCCTCATATTCTAGCTCGGCCCTGGCAGCCAAGCTGGTCATGGAACTTTACGCGTCCAAGAAGGCGCGTTTGACCCGGTCGGGAGGGGGAGTTCGATCGCATCGCGCACTAAGCCACTGGCAGTAATAACACAGTGATTGCTTTTTGTCACGCAACGTGCGTTATCCTCGACGCCCTGTTGGTCAGTTTAATAAAAACCCGTCCGCCGCAACGCGGGCATTTGAACTTAGATATGAGAAGTCCTGATGCCTTCCAATCCTCGTCCGTCAAGATGTAGCCGCACTTTATGCACTGATAAACTGGGTATTGAGACTCTGACATAGGATAAATCAGAAACCCTTATTAAGGCTTTCATGTAAGTATACTGGGCTTGAACAGCAATATGGACGAGGGTTCTAAGATAATAGGTGCCTCCGACGAAATAGGAATCTGGGAAGACCTTCTTAAGGAACAACAAAAAATCGAAGTACGCGTTGAGAAGAGCAAGTACAAAAAAGAAATCACGGTTGTCAGCGGGTTTACCGACCCCGCTGAAGCGAAGCGGATTGCTAGTCTTCTCAAGACTAAACTGGCATGCGGCGGTACTTATAAGAACGATGAGATTGCTCTCCAGGGTAATCACGCGAACAGGGTTAAGGAAATACTTGTTGCTGAGGGATATCAGGAATCGAACATTGTTGTAACGCCTTAAAAATTATATTTAAAAATTTTTTGTTAGCAGATAATCACTGCGTTTTATCTTCCCCTTCCTCTTCATCGCCTAGGCCGGTTATATTGAGTCTAGAAAGCATTTCCTTGTACCTGTTCCTGACGGTTACTTCCGTTACCTGAGCGGCCATGGCTATCTCCTTCTGCGTGCGGCGGGTCTTAGTTAAGAGGCTCGCAATGTAGATTCCCGCTGCGGCCAAGCCTGCTGGGTCCTTGCCCGCTGTTATTCCGCTCTCCTGAGCCTTCTTTATAACCTCGGCCGCTTTCTTTTGCGTCTCCGCACTTAGATGCAGGGGACTGGCTATTTTGGCCACGTAATCAACTGCATCTGGGACCGGGACGCTAACGCTGTTCTCCCTTAAGAGCAGCCTGTAGCAACGCGCTACATCTTTCCTGCTGGCCTGCGTATAGCTGCTTATCTCGTCAAGGGAAACCGGGTTGCGAAGCTTCCTGCATGCGGCGTAGATCGCTGCCGCTATTACCGACTCTATACTCCTTCCCCTTACCATTCCACTGGTAGCTGCCCTGTTATAGATGACGGCTGCCTCATTTCTTATTGAAGTTGGAAGCCCAAGCTGAGAGACGATTCTGTCAAGCTCATTGAGTGCCTGTATTAGGTTTCTGTCATGACTACCCTGAAGCCTTGAACGTACCTGCCACTTTCTTATCCTCTGAAGCTCGATTCTTTTCTTGACTCCCATTTTCCCTCCGAGGTTATATATGTCCTTGGTATCAATGGTAGTTGATAGCTGCGCTGCTCCTATGCCGGGAATAGTGGGTTCACCAACTCTGCTTCTCTGATCCCTCTCTTCTTTTGTGAACGCCCTCCACTCTTGACCGCTGTCCATCGCCTTATCGCTTATGACGGTTCCACAGTCGGCGCATATGGTTTCTCCTCTCTCAGGATCAAATATTATGTTTGTGCTACCGCATACGGGGCAAACCGCGTTTTTTACCTTAATCTTAGATCCTAGTTCCTCATCGCGATCTTCCATTGAGAACACCAACTAAAGATTTATATACGTGATATTTAAGCATTTCTATTTTAGGCTTGGTTCTATCTTCGTGATACTTAAGGAGAAGGGTCAAGTTAACCCTTTAAGTCCAGTAGGTTATTTCACGGCTTGAGCAGCATCGCCCATTTGCTTTCCATGACCGAGTTTTTCCTGCTGGCCGTGGCGTATGTCCTTTTCATTCTTTCATCGCTTATTCTTCTATTACCTAAGAAGGTGCGTCACGATTCAGGTACCGATTATAAACCGGTAACCCTATTGATACCTGTGTATAACGAGGGAAAAGTGGCCGCTCGCTCTATTGAGTCAGTCTCGGGGCTGAATTATCCCAAAGAACTCGTCGAAGTATTAGTGCTTGATGACAGCGATGACCCAGAATCCGTGAAGTGCGTTGAAGAAGCGGTGGCGCAGCTAGTCGCTAAAGGATATAGGGCGTCCGTAGAAAGGAGGAAAAATAGGGTTGGTGGTAAGGCCGGCTTTCTAAGGGAAATCCACACGAAGCTAAGGACGCCTTACGCGTTCCTACTGGACTCTGACTTCAGGCTGAATCCCGACGCTTTGTCCAGCGCCGTCTGGGCATGTGAAAGCACGGGGGCGTCTTACTGCCAGTTGGCTTGGTCTCTTGAAGGTAGTGGTCCGGTGGCGAAACTTCAGCAGTCCATGCTGGAATATCACTTGAAGGAGGAGCAAGAGAGAGCTGTTTCACGGGGATTGCCCGTTAAGATAAACGGTAGTTGCGTTCTCATAAATAACAGAGATCTTTCCGACGTTGGGGGATGGAGCGTAGGCACCGTGACGGAAGATCTCGACCTCACCGTGAGATTCGCGCTTTCCGGGAAAAAAGGAACTTATTTACCTCTCGTAGGGGGTACAGGGCTTGCCACGCCAAGCTTTTCCTCGTTATTTAAGCAAATAAAGCGTTGGGTGATCGGCAATGCCCAGTGCATGCTGCGTTACGGAGGTAACGTGCTCAAAGCGGGGAAGAAAATTGACTCGATTATTTCCTTTTCATATTTGTTCAATTACTTTTTTTCAATGTCTTATATGCTTATACTCGCTGCAGTCCTGATTAACTTGGCCACAAAGGGGAACTCATGGTTTTACTTCTTCTCATTATTGCCTGCTGTTCTCCTTCTTGCTGTATCGATATCCAGAAAGTACTTTTACCCTTATCTTACTTCCTTTGCGTACTCAACGTTCATTGCAGTCTTCTTCGTAGAGGGCTTATTTAGGAAGCGGTACGGTTTTGTGCGTACGAAAAAAGTCAGGGAGCAGTCTGACGCGCTGGGAAAAACCCTTGTTATGATTTTTGCACTTGGCTTCTTGGCTGCATTTGCCCTTGCTCTTGTTTTGTCGAAGTTTTGCGATGCGGCCTTGCTGTTGGCGTACGCAATTTCCTTTCTTTTTGTTGCTGCTTTTTGGTAGCGGTCGACTTCCATCTCATATCTGGCATGTTGAATGTAGCTCAATAGGACGATTACGTGTAAAACGCCGGAATGGCTTAATCGCCAGCGACTAAAGTTCACAAATCCTGCTGAAGCCGAATGCATAACCGCTCCAGCGTAAAAATTTCTATTTACTGGCCTTAACGGATCGCTGAACCCGCACGGATTTGCTATTCTTTTTTGAGTAGATCCTCTCGTAAATGGCTCCCATCATCAATGGGAGGAGAACGGTTATGTCTCCCTCGACGGTCTCATGCTTGGCCTTCTCGTTTACCTTCCCCCAGGATATGGCTTCTCTGAGCCTGGCTCCAGAAAGCGATCCATCCCATTCAGGTGCGGTTGTTATGTACACCGCGAAGTTGAGCCCTTCCTTGAACTGGTTCCACCATATGGTATGGTGCTTGGATATCCCTCCTCCGAGTATCAGAGCGCCGGTCTTCTTGTGCGTGAAGACGATATCAGAGAGCTCCTGTTCATCCAGAAATAGGTTGAGCTTCAAGTCCTTATGGGTTTGCCAAAACGCCCAAAGCTGGTACCCAAAGGCGCCATCGAATGGGCCAGGCACGTATATGGGGATCTTATTCTTATAGGCTTGATATACTATGGAGTTTTCTCTCTCTACCTCATTGGAAAGCTTTTCGCCGACTTTCCATATCAGTTCCCTTGTGGAAAGCTCCTTCTTTTCCTCATATATAGACGAGAAAATGGGCTGGAGTCTTTTCTCGAGTATTATTCCGTAGCTTTCGTTGGGAACGAAGACGTTGCCGAGCCTATTTATGCCTTTTTTCCTTAGCTTAACATCATCTGCAAGGAAGTCTCCGTGATAGTAATCTTCCCATGTTCTAGCTATGTCATGGTCAAGAGTGCCACATGTGGTTATGACGGCGTCTACGAGCTTATCCCTGATCATGCCGGCGATAACTCCCCTTACTCCTGTAGCTATTATGTCAGCTGGGAACGAGAGGAATGTGAAGCATTCGTCATCCGTCATCATATCCTCTAGGATGTTAGTTGCTACCGCTAGCTTTCTGGCTGTGAACCCTCCAGCATTTTCAAATGCCTTCATAATGTCATTGGTGGTCATCTGTGGGCTAATCCTGATGTCGCGTACTGGTTTCATAAAAACAGTGCTTGTACGCAATATAACCTTATTCTCTCTGGCTTTCATCGCGAGAGATCTAATGCATTAGGGCGAGAAGGCAAAAGGTGATATACTTTAACTTATGGGTGTTTCAGAGATGCTCAGGAGCCCGAAACCGCGGCTTAAACGCGCCCGTAAATGCCAACTCAACCAGAGGCATCGATCGGTTGCGCAAACGAGGGCGCGA
>DSEZ01000011.1 GCA_011055275.1 Thermoprotei archaeon
ACTTCATACTGATGAAGTTCCTTAAGGGAATACCAAAGCTGCCTCTAACTCTAATGATCCCGCGGTTTGCTGCAGGCTTCGCTAGAATTAGCGTTGGGACCAAGGGAGATGACGATTGCGCGGTGCGGGCCCTTGCTCAGGCGCTAAATCAAGGGCCATACCTATAAGGCATATTCGGTTAAGGCGATGGTGAGTAGCGCTCTTGTTGATGGGCTTTGCCCTGCTAGAGGTGCACCAACTTGATGGTGTTGGCCAGTTCTGATATACACGTTCCCAGATTTTCCGGGCAGTTCATTGAGGCTACGCAAAAAGAAGTGGAAGAAGCGAAGCCGCAGATCCTCCTTTTAGCCGGGGACGTTGTTAACAAGGGAGACCCTAGCGCTCTAGGTGATTTTCTGGATCGGCTTAGCTCATTTTACGGCGGTCCTTTGGTGGCTTGCCAAGGTAACGAGGAATACGAAGAAACCTTTGATGACGTTGTGCACGCTACTGCAGGTAAGATCCGCTGGCTCATCGACGAGCTAGAGATATTTGATTTAGGTGGAGAAAAGCTGGCCGTCTTTGGGACCAAGGGGGTCCTTGATAGGCCGACCTACTGGCAGCGCACCCACATAAAAGACATATGGAAGATAAGGGGAGAACAGATCAAGACAATAAGGGAGTACCTTGAAAAACTGAGGAACACGAAAGCTGACGCGAAGATCGTGCTTAGTCATTACTCTCCCACGAAATCAACGATGATTGGCGAGAGGGAAAAAATGTGGCCGGAAATGGGATACCCTAGATTTGAGGAGGAGCTAGCGAAGGGCGGATTCGATGCATGGGTACATGGACATATACATAAAGGTACAGTAGAGAGCGTGAAGGTCGGAGAAGTGCAAGTTTACAACGTAGCTTTTCCAGCCAGAAAAAAGCCAGTATGGGTGGTCAGGTCTGATTAGCCCTTAGCGACTGATGGAAAGATTGGGCTCAACTTTTTAATTATCTCTTGGCTGGCCGATGGATCGGGTACCTCGATCCATATCTTAACCTTTGAGTAACCTATGGGTACATCGCGACTTTCCCTTTCATGTTGTATGTGAATTATATTTCCCCCTACCTCGGCTATGGTTGATACTGCGATGGAAAGAACGCCTGGTCTATCCGGCGCCACGAAGTTAATTATCAGAAGACGTCCCATATCCAAAAGAGCGTGATCAATTATCCTTGAAAGCAAGTGCAGGTCAACGTTCCCGCCGCTTATCAGAACCACTACCCTCTTACCACTCAATTTCAGATCTCCAGATAGCAGAGCTGCAAGTCCAACCGCTCCTGCCGGTTCCGCTATTATTTTTTGTCTCTCCATGAGCAAGAACACTGCCTTTGCTATTTCATCATCTCTTACCAGAGTTATGTCCTTAACGTACTTTTTTATGTAGGTAAGCGTCCTTTGGCTCGGCTTTTTCACGGCTATGCCGTCGGCTATGGTGTTTCCGAAGGATGGAGTTTTTCCCATGAGCGCATCATGAATAGAAGGGAACGCCTCGCTTTCAACTCCTACTACCTGAGCTTTTCCCTGGCAGGCCAGGGCAATGCCAGATATGAGGCCTCCGCCGCCAACTGGGACCACAACGTAATCGATACTGGGTTCGTCCTCCAGGATCTCGAGGCCGATGGTTCCCTGTCCAGCGATGACGTGATCATCATCGAAGGCCGGAACGTAGAGCATACCGAGTTGATCGCTCATGATCCTTGCCTTTTCGGCTGCCTCATCAAAGTTCGCTCCATAGAGCACCACTTCCGCGCCATAGCTCTTGGTGGCATTCACTTTGGCTTCACTTGCCCATTTGGGCATGACCACGGTGGCCTTAACGCCTAGGGTCATGGCAGCGTAGGCTACTCCCTGAGCATGGTTTCCAGCGGAAGCGGTTATAACCCCGTTCTCTAAATCCTTGCGCTCAGTCGTCATGAGCTTATTTAAAGCTCCCCTTACCTTGAATGAACCGGTTTTCTGAAAGTTTTCCAGTTTAAGGTAGATCTCATTTTCCGTCATTTTGCTGAACGTCTCTGAGCGAACGAGGGGCGTTTTATGAACATATGGTGATATTCTTTCCCGGGCCCTTATGATATCCGTTAAGGTGGGCTCGTTGATGGACATCATTTTCCCAGCATCTATCGAGGGCGCGTAAATGCATTTTCGTTTTTCTTACAGGGCTTTAGTGAGCTTGCGCGCCAGAAACTTTTTCGGGGCAGCTTATGGAGGCCATGGCTGGTCTCGCCATCTAATAATGCATAAAAGCATCTGAGAAATTTAAAACCATGGGCAATGCCGTGGTAAAAGAGATCGAGTTTTGGCACGGGATAGTCGAAGCTTGGAAAAAGATAGAGAAGGCCAGTGATTTCGAGCTTGGAAGCTCGGAATTGGGCTTCAAGAGTACAGAGTTCTGAGATGCCTCCACCTCAATGGTACATGCACCATGACTGAGGCCTCGAGAACGGTGCTAATGTCGCCTGGGGGTCTCACGCCCCTTATTGATTCCATGGAGAAGCGGGGGCTAGTTATGAGGACAAGAAGCCAGGAAGATAGACGTGTGGTGAACTTGACCATAACGGGTAGAGGAGAAAGAGTACTTGAGGAGTCCAACTTGGTGCTTGAAAATTTCACAAGAAGGCTTTTGGAAGACAAAAGCAGTGATGAGGTCTACTCCGTACTGAAATTTATGAGGAGCGTTAGCGAGCGTACGGCGGACCTTTAGGGACTTGGCACCGATAATTCGCTGGGCAACGCTTAAATTTGATCGCCTGAGTGGTACAAATGCCAAGCCACGGTTCGGTAACTAAGGCAGGTAAGGTTAGGCAAGCAACGCCGAAAGTTGAAAGGATGCCTCACCGCGATCCCGTTCCTAGGCTTAAGAATCGGGTTAAGTACCTTAAGCGCTTTGTGTATTCGCAGGAAAATAGCCGCTGAACGGCGATTGTTTTGAGCATGGGGGGATATCCCGAGGACGTAGTGCAGCTGCTGCGCTCTGCTGGTGTGTCCGTTTGGGATCGGATAAGGATAAAAAAGGATGACCAGGTTATTGAGGGCATATTGATGCCGAGACCCGCCC
>DSEZ01000012.1 GCA_011055275.1 Thermoprotei archaeon
CCAGCGCCAAGGCATCATTTACAGCCGCGTCTCTAAGGGAAACCGCTGACTGATAAATTATGGAGGTACTTATGGGAAAAACCATAAGCGCGAGAACAAGGCTCGACGCCAGAATACCGGACCCGCTGTATATTAGCCCAGAAAAGAACGGGATAAAACCCAAAAGAGCCCTCATCTCCGGCTCGACGCGAGAATATAGCGTGGGCTCGAGAAAGACCACTCCCCATAACCCGTATATGACGCTTGGGATCCCTGCGAAGAGACCCAGCGCACTCGACACGACGGCCCTGATCCTCTCGTTCAGGTAAAGCGCTAGCGCTATGGAGGCGAATATGGACGCGGGAAGAGAGAGCAGGAGGGCTACGGCTGAAGTTATAAGTGTGCCGGTCAAGAACAGAAGTATGCCAAAAGACGCTCCAGGAGAGACCTTAAAGCCGCGCACCACTATGGGCTCAGCCGATATGTCACCCGGATTCCAAACGTAGCTCGTAAAGAACTTAATGCCGTTGTAAACCATTGAAGGATAGGCCTTGAAAACTAGGAAGCCAAAAATAAGTAAGATAAAGGCCACAGGTACGATCGACGCGATCGATATGGCAAGTTCATCAGCCTTCAAGGCGGACCACTTATCTGATCGATTAAGGGCAGGACCACCTTGCTTACAACTGATTGAGGTAGGGGAATCAAGTCAAGCTTTCCCATGTAGTATTCTGAGCTTCCTCCGTTGGGAGAAACGGCCCAAGTCAGGAACTTCTTCACAGCGACCGCGACCGCGGAACTGGGCTGAACCTTCTTCACTATGACGTACTCAAAGGTAGCTATGGGGTATGAGTCCGCCCCAGGAGCGAAGGCTATGGCTATTCTTCCGTCGGCGGGGATCTGGTTCAGGTACTGTTGTGCGGCATTCATGACCGTAACCATGCTTGGCAGAACAGCGTTACCCGCCCTGTTGATCAAGGCCGCGTAACCAAGGCCTGCCTGCTTCATCTGCACGGTATAGGTCATGGCCACGTAACCTATCGAGTAAGGGGTTTCGGCCATGAAGCTTATGATGCCCGAGTTACCTACGGCCCCATGCAAAGCTGGGTTTTTCGGCCAGTTGACGTTGGTGCCGTAACCCACCGTGTGATTCCACCAAGGGTCGCTTCTGCTCAAAAACAAAGTGAACATGTTGGTGTCGCCGCTTCCGTCAGACCTGAACACCGGCACTATCATCTGGTGAGGCAACTGGACTCCTGGGTTCAGGGCTTCGATGGCTGGATCGTTCCAGTAGTGAATCGAGGCATTGTATATGGCCGCTATTACCGGCCCAGATAATACCAAATGCGTGTTATTCATCCCAGGCAAGTTGTACGCCACGTACTGGGATGATATGGCTATTGGAATGTTTAGCATGTCGGGATTGCTCTCGACCTGGGGGTTCGTCATGAAAGCGTCCGAAGCCCCGATCACTACCGTTCCAGAGATAGCCTCCGATATGCCGGTCCCGCTGCCCGTGGCTTGAGTAGTGATCTTAGCCGCGGTGTAGTTCGCGGCCCATTCGTTGAAAAGCGGGTAGAGCAACGTTGAGCCGCTCTCCGTAAGCGTGACCTTCCCGGGATTACCGCGATAGGTTAAGGCGATAGCACCCACTATCACCACCAAAGCTAATAGTAAAATTCCGATCAGAGCCTTGTTCATTTCAGCTACATAGAACTCAGGTCTAATAAGCATTTGCGACATAAACTATATAGGACTATATAGATTGGAGGACTTACGCCGTGGGCATTTCCTCCGAACCTACCGCATCATCGATGGCAGCCTCTGCTATATCGGATGAGTAAAATAAGATCCTCCGCAGGTCTTCCCCTACGAGGAAAGCGTAAATGGAGCCGGCGCTCTCGTACTTCTTCAGCACGCCAATGTACTTCTCGGCCGCGCTCTCGACCTCGTCGACCACGCTCTGGGCCAACGCCAAATCAGATGATGAGTAAGACCTGTACGCGTCATCGAACACCACAACCGACGTCTGCAGCAACTCGTCGATTTCGCCTTCAGTGATGGGGTTACCGTATTCTGATAGCAGCCTGCACGCGCTCTCTATGTGGTCCCCTATCCTTTCGATCTGCTTGGATACGTTTCTCATGCTAGAGAGCCTCCTCACGCTCACACCAAGCTCTCCCTCATACCAGGGATAGTATAGCGCCCGGTTGAACTCTTTCGCTATAAACAGGTACATCTTATCTATCTGTGAGTCCCTTTGCATTATTTCCTCGAGCTGCGGAGCCAAGGGCTTCTTCAACAAGGGCCTTAACTCCGCTAAGTCCGACTTAACCATTGAGGCCATTCTATCCATGATCCTGAGGGGATCAAGGTCTGGCGTGGCAATCAAGTCTCTTAGGACTACAGCGTCCTGCCTCTCCTCAAGTATCTCGACCCCTATCACCGATGACTTGAACTCCATGATCACGCGCCTGGTTTCAGACTGGATGAAACCACGCGATCTGACGTTGATCGTGCTATAGCCTTTCAAGTACAAGGCCACGAGCGTTCTTAAAAGGTGCTTCGGCTCCTCGTTTTCCTTGATGTCGAGAGTAAAGTCCCCAAAGGAATGCCTTTTTCCGCTCGGCATGATCAACAGCTCGCCAGTCCTGAGCTCTTGCAGGCCAAGCGCATCGCCCTCCTTTAGCCCGTTCTCTTCAACCCACTCTTTCGGCAGCGATATCGTGTAACTTGATCCTCCTGTCCTCTGTATTTTTCTGTATTCCATCTTTAAAAAAAGGGTTAAAAGATTTATAAATTTATTTCCGAGATGCGAGAAGGCCTCGAGCTCAAATCGAGCCGTAAGTTAGATCAGAAATATCCCAGACCGAAGGATAGGCCAACGCGCGTCCCCGCGCAGGAGCTGCTCGCTGGGCTCACGGATTTATCTTGGCAAGTACGAGAACTTCGCCGCTAGGCACGCAGATTCTTCGATAATCACTTTGCACGTCTGTCATCATCACCGTCGTTCCAGCTCTTGAGCTCGCCTCTCTCGTCCACGTAAACGCTTCCCGGTTTTCCCTTCCTCCCATAGATCAGGTAAAGCGCTAACGTCAATAGCACGAAGCCGGCTATCCCCGCAAGCGCCAAGGGATCAACGGGAGTTAGCACGGATGTCACCGCCACTCCGTTTAACACCAGGGCCAGCCCGGTGACGATCCAGAAGGCCCCCATCTTGGCGCCAACCCTCCTGTAAAGGAGCGGCA
>DSEZ01000013.1 GCA_011055275.1 Thermoprotei archaeon
GAGCGGAGAAGTTCGCCGAGTCAGATGACGTGCTTCCCTTCTCCGCGCTTTACGACCTTGTTTGAGGTGGTGAAGATGGAGTTGAACTTGGCCCAAGCCATAAGGCAAGGGCTTGAAGAGGAGATGGAAAGAAACGACAGGGTCATAATAATAGGGGAAGACGTCGCAGCAGCTGGCGGAATAATGGGGGTCACGAAGGGGTTGCTTGACAAGTTCGGCTCGAAACGGGTCATCGATAGCCCCATAAGCGAGATCGCGCTTGCAGGTTTCGGGGTCGGAGCTGCCATGATGGGGCTTAGGCCCGTGGTCGAGATAATGTACATGGACTTCACGCCCTTGGCTTTGGAGCAGGTCATGAACCAAGGAGCGCAGATAAAGTTCGTGAGCGCGGGCAAGCTCTTCGCGCCCTTCGTTATAAGGACGCAGTACAGCCTCGGGAGGCATAACGGACCCCAGCACTCTCAGTTCTTCCCGTCGACGTTCGCGAACATAGTGGGCATAAACGTGGCGCTGCCCTCAAGGCCGAAGGTCGCCAAGGGGCTCATAAAGCAGGCGCTTAGAGACGAGAGACCAACGGTTTTCATAGAACCGTCGTATCACTACTTCGATTACACCGAAGAGGTACCGGACGATGACTACGTGACTCCCTTCGGCAAGGGCGAGGTCATAAGGGAGGGGAAAGACCTGACCATTGTGGTGCTGTCTAGATTGGTGCCCGAGGCGCTATCGGCAGCAGAGGACCTTGAGAAGAAGGGCATAAGCGCTGAGGTAATAGATCCGGTGACAGCGAGGCCGCTTGACGTGAAGACGATAGCTGCCAGCGTCCAAAAGACGGGAAGGCTTCTCATAGCTTCTGACGAGCACGAGAACTCCAGCGTGGCTTCTGAGATCGCGGCTGATGTCTACGAGCTCTGCTACGGCTCGCTCAAGAAGCCCGTGCTTAGACTTCATCCTCCGGAGGTTCACGTGCCAACCTCGCCGGCCTTGGAATCTCAGTACATGATCGACGAGGATAAACTCTTACGCGCAGCCGAAAGCCTTATCAGGTGAAAAAATGGCCGATGTTTTTGCGCCAAGGGTTGACCCGTCAACCGAAACCGTGAGAATACTCAAATGGAAAAAGAAAGACGGTGATCACGTAGAGGCGGGAGAAGGCATTGCCTCCGTGGAAGGCGCTAAGACCACATTCGACGTCAAGGCTCCTGCGGCCGGAACGCTGAAGATAATCGCCGCTGAGGGAAGCAGGGTAAAGGTAGGCAGCAAGATAGCCGAAGTGAGCTAGGCGAAAGATTTGAGCGTGAGGGTCCCGAAGATAAGGGAGAAGGTGCAACTCGAGGGGATAAGGCGCACCATCAGCGAGAGGCTATCCTACTCCCATAGGGAGATACCGGCCGCGTATCTCACGATCGATGTTGACATGGGCAAGGTGCTTTCCGACAGGGAGAGAAGGCAAGAAAAGCCCTCCATAAACGCCTACATCGTCAAAGCCTGTGCCAGTGCGCTCATGAACCATCCTTACGTCAATTCCACTTTTGAGGATGACACCATATCCCTGGCCGCTGAGGCCAACGTTTGCATAGCTGTCGACACTCCGAGGGGGCTTTTTGCCCCGGTCATAGGGCAAGCTGAGACAAAGAGCCTTTCGCAGATCACCAAGGAGATAAACGACCTTGCCCAAAAAGCAATGGAAGGGCAGCTCGAGCTTTACGATATGACGGGAGGTACCTTTACGGTAAGCAACCTCGGTTCCTTCGGCATCGAGTACTTCATACCAATAATTAATCCCCCTCAGACGGCCATCTTGGGGATAGGACGCATAAGGGAGAACGGGCACTCCTATCTAACGTTGTCTATGGACCACAGGGTCTTCGATGGGGCTGAGGGAGCAAGGTTTCTCTCAGACGTGAAAAAAGAGCTGGAGGAAAAAGCGTCCTCTTATTCCTGATCTTTCAGTCTATGGTTTCTTTATCTCCACTCGTTATGGCTTTTTGAAAGGCGGTCACGAAGTCGTCAGCGCTGACTCCGACCATGATGGGCTTTTTCGCCTCGAGAAATTCTTTCACATGTGCGGGAACCTGATCTACTGGTAACCCCTTCAGGCGAACCATGAGCTCATCTAGTACCTCTGGCGGTTCCATGAAGAAGTCGCCCGTTATCATGACCGAGTCCACACCCTGTGGGGCATAGTATACGGATACCCTTACCAATTTTCCCTCCTTTGACTTTAGCGACCCAGTTACTCTGGTGAGCACCACGCTCATCACCTCGCTTTCCCAAACTGACCTTCCTTATGAGCTCTCTTTCCTCGGGGGTTGTTGGGCAAAGGGTAAGCGATCCAAGGCTCCAATCGAGCGTGGAGTACTTCTCCTTGTACAGCTGATCGGCGATCTTTTTCTCTTCTTCGGATAGCTCGGCCCTGTACGGCTCGAAGCCCATTACCTCTTTGAAGCCCTCAATTATGGCATCTGCTATCTCCTCAAAGGAAAGGATCCTGTTGGCTATCTCAGAGAGATTGGCA
>DSEZ01000014.1 GCA_011055275.1 Thermoprotei archaeon
AAGAGAGGGGGCTCTGCCCGTGGAACGCGGGCGAGGCGCCCTGGGAATGACCGCGCCTCCGCGAGCGGCACGCTGGAACGCTTATTTCGCGTTCCACATACAAACCGGGAACCTCCTTCCGTTAGGACGAGATAACTCACCCAAGAAACGTTAGGTTTTTATCCCAGTGCTTGATTAAAGGCAGGTGAGGCTCTTGCCTAAGAAAGCGAAGAAAGAGGAGAAAAAGGAAGAGCAGCCGAAGAAATAAAGCTTAACTTCTTCGCGTTGACACATATTAATTTTTTATCATGCGCGTAGGTTATGTTTTTATCCCACCCACGATATTACCGCATGACCGAAAGAAAGGGAATCGCTCAATATCTGAGTTCGTTCTTCGATCAATGCTTTACGCTAGGTGATGATGGAATCCCAGAGTTCAAGATGCTAATAGGTGGGCAATGGGTTGAGTCATCAGGAGGGCTTCAAATTGTAGACTCCCCATATGATGGCTCAATCGTTGCCCGGGTCCAGAACGGCACTCTCGAAGACGTAGAGAAGGCCATGCAATGGGTTTCCGGTGAAGGCAAGAAGATAAGGGACATACCAGCCATAGATAGGATACTCATATTCCAGAAGGCGAGAGACCTCCTCAAAGAACACAAAGAGGAAATCGCGCGCGCCTTGGTTCTAGAGGGAGGCAAGACCATAAGGGCGGCTAGGGGAGAAGTCGATGCGACAGCACAAAGGCTCATGCTGACCATGGAAGAGGCAAGGAAAATTTACGGTGACTACATACCTGGTGATTGGTCCGAGGATACCGTCGGAAAGATGGGGTTGGCAATAAGGGAGCCAGAGGGAGCAGTCGCCGCCATCTCTCCGTTTAACTATCCACTGTATATCGCCTCGGCGAAGATAATCCCGGCGCTGCTATCAGGAAATTCGGTTATCGCGAAGCCAGCGAGCGATGACCCGGTTGCTCTCTTGCTCTTTGCTCGCGTCCTTCAGGAGGCTGGCATACCAGCTGGATCGCTTAACGTGGTCACGGGCCCCGGAGGAAAACTTGGCGATGCCATCGTTTCCGATGAGAGGATAAACATGGTTACCTTCACCGGTAGCACGGATGTGGGTATACACGTCAACAACGTCATGGGGATGAAGAAAAGGCATCTTGAACTGGGAGGAAAGGGCATGGCCATCGTTTTAAAAGACGCCGACATAGATTTAGCCGCCAGGAAAGTAGTCGAAGGAAACCTCAGTAATGCCGGACAGAGGTGCGATGCAATAGCCACGGTACTGGTAGAAAATGAGATAGCTGATGAGCTGATCTCGAAGATAGTTGAAAACGAGAAGAAATGGATCGTTGGCGATCCCATGGACCAGAAGACCGATATGGGACCACTCATCAACGAATCGGCCGCCAAGAGAGTAGAGGAACTTGTCCGCGATGCGCTTCAAAGAGGGGCAAAGCTGGCACTGGGTGGCCACAGGAACGGGTGCTACTTCGAACCAACAGTCCTAGTAGATGTCCCTCTCGATGCAAGGATAGTTAACGAGGAAACGTTTGGCCCCGTGCTCGTCGTGATAAGGGTAAAAGATGAAACAGAGGCCTTAGAAATAGCGAAGAAGCCCAAATACGGGCTTGACTCTTGCGTCTTTACGAATAACTTCTACAGCATGTGGCGTGTGGCCAAGAGCCTCGACGTGGGAGAAGTAACCATTAACGATAACCCAAAGCACGGCGTCGGTTACTTCCCATTCGGGGGCAAAAAGCTCTCGGGGCTAGGAAGGGAGGGCATAGGCTACAGCATAGATGAAATGACCCATCTAAAGACCATTGTATTCAGCTTAGAACCTGGAGGCCTTGGCAAGCGTAGGGTTTTTCAGGGATGAGGTCCCTTTTCTTTAAATATTGATCAAAATCTCGGGATTATTTTTACAAAAGGTTTCGAGTAAGATACTCCTGAGGGGCAAGCAAGCTCTCAACTTTCTAAGATTGCCAAATGGCTCCACATTTTGAGATCTTATTGCAAGCACTCAATCTCAAGCCTTTCTGGGCAAGTAAATAGGCGATCACGGGTCTCGTGCCATAGGGTGAACGTTAGACGCCGGTTCAACGCAGCGGCTTCACTGCTGGTCTCAAAACGGTGAGTGCGGTACGACGTCACTACATGCCATTTCATGGAATAGGTTTATAGGCAGCGGGATTTGCTAACTAAACAGAATGGAAGATACGGAAATCATGAAAAAATACGGTGGCCGCTTCGTAGCTATAAACAAGGGCAAGGTTATCGCATCCTCCGTGACGTTAAAGGAAGTTTACAATAAGGTAATAAGATCGCAAGACCAAGAAGACCTTTATTTCGCCTATATTCCTGGAAATGACATTTTAATCCTATAAGGATGACTCAGATGTCCAGTAAACCTATTTTTTCGTTTCCATATCAGCAAGAGATTTCTGGCACCCTCGGGAAATCTCTTAGACCAAGACTACCCCTTCAGCTAAAAACCAAGTCAGGAAAGTGGGTAACCGTCTCGCTTTACGTGGACACGGGCGCCGACATATCCATGCTGCCTAAAAGCACGTCGGACATACTTGGCATTAACCTGAAGTCCGGTGATGAGGTCATCGTTGTAGGCCTGGCGGGAGAGCTGATACGTGCCTACCTGCATGACCTCGAGTGCAAGATAGAGGGATCAGATCCGTTCACCATGAAGTTCGCAATATCGGAAAAGGAAACCGTAGTGCCGATACTTGGAAGGGAAGGCATCTTTCAGCGCTTCAACGTCCGCTTTAACAACCTTGCATCTCAAGTAGAACTTGATCCGTTATAGCAATCGAAGCTTTTATTCTATAACTGTTAATAAACAAATTATTTATTAAACCAAAAATCCTTTTAAGTGTGTGCAAGAAGCTTCTAGGCAGGTCGGAAGCTCATGCAGCAGTTTGTGTGGCCGGGATTTCCACTCCTCACGGTTCTCTACGCCGCCCTTATAGTTGTAATTTGCGCGCTAGCCATATGGATAATAAACCACTCACTAAACAAAGCTCTCACAAAGATCTCATCATCTATCATAAGGGACCTGGAAATAGCTGCTGACCTCTTCATAGTAATAATAGGAATCGCCGCCATATACTCTCTTTTGGGCGTTACGCTTAACGTGTTCCTGATATTGGTTTTCTTAATCCTCATAGCCGGATTCATAGCAGCAAAGGATGCCATGTCATCCTACATATCGACTTACGTGATAAGGAGCTCTAACGCGATAAAACCGGGAGACTGGATCGAAACACAAGGGATAAGGGGCACAGCAGTTCGCGTGGATAACTTTTACACAATAGTTCAAAGGCCCGATGGACTAATAACTTATGTAAATAACGCGAACCTATTTAAGGAGGGCTTCACCGCTTTTTCGCCGTTAACGACCAAGTACGTTGAGATAAACCTCGAAGTTCCCCTTTCGAGATTTAAACCCGAAGTTTATGAGAAAATAAAAGAGCTAGCTGAAGAGGCCTCCAAGGCCTCGGGAAAAGGAGAAAGTCCGGAAGTGCTCATCTACGAGCTAGCTTTTGATGCCGTAAAGCTCAAACTGAGAATACCCGTTACTAATCCGAGAAGAGAAGACGCGATAAAAAGCGATGTATTGGAGAAGGCCCTAAACGCTATCTACGGTCAAGCTCAGTAAGCCTTGCTAACGTAAGCCCGGTAGCGCGCAGGTCTTCCACACACTATGCACTTTCCCTCAGCAGTTTCCTCGACGCAACGCACAGTTGCTCCCGTTGTGTCGTATATCTTGTCTTCACATTCCCTCTCGTCACAAAGGTTCACGACACTGAAACCTCTCCTGTTTTTCACCGCTTCTGATAACTCTTCAAGGGTACTGACCTCATTTATCATGGAAACTAGCTTCGCTTTTGCTTTTTCGTAAAGGCTCTTTTGTATATTAGATAGCACACTCTTAACGGTAGCGGCAGCATCAGACACGTTGACCACACTCTTTTCCCCCGTGTCGCGCCTCGCTAAAACCATTGTCCCGTGCTCAACATCCCTTGGCCCAATTTCGATCCTAAGTGGGACTCCCCTCATCTCCCACTCGTTATACTTATATCCCGGGGTCTTGTCGTTCCTTTCATCCACGTAGGCCCTAATGCCGGCAAGCTGCAGCTCACGTGCGAGCTCGCGAGCACGCGGCGTTGGGTCCTGCTTATCCCTGTATATTATGGGGACCAACACGACCTGAAGAGGAGCGACCTCAGGAGGTATTACTAGACCTTTGCTGTCCCCATGCAACATGATCATGGCCCCTATTACCCTCCATGAAAGCCCCCAAGACGTCTGCCACACGTAGTGCTTATTACCCTTCTCGTCAACGTAAGTTATCTCAAAGGGCACGGAAAAGTTCTGACCCAACATGTGCGACGTAGCCATTTGTATTGCCTTACCATCTGGCATCATCGCCTCAAGGGTGTACGTGAACACGGCTCCCTTGAACTTTTCCTTTTCCGTCTTTCTACCCTTGATCACTGGTATGGCCAGTAGGTCCTTGAGCACCTTCTCGTAAAGGTCCAGCGCTTCCTGCGCCTGCTTTAGCGCCTCGTCCTCGGTCGCGTGAGCCGTATGGGCTTCCTGCCACAAGAACTCCTTAGTCCTTATGAATGGCCTTGTAGAAGACGTCTCCCACCTAACGACGCTGTTCCATTGGTTTAGCTTAAGGGGAAGGTCGCTCGTCCCGTGAATCCACTTTGAATACATGGTATACATTATGGTCTCGCTTGTGGGCCTGACGGCAAGCCTCTCCTCGAGCTTCTGATCACCTGCTTCCGTTACCCACGCGACCTCAGGCGTAAAACCGGTAAAGTGCTCGCTCTCCTTCTTTAGGAGGCTCTCCGGTATGAGAAGGGGAAAGTAGGAGTTTTTAACACCCATTTTTTCCATCTCCTTGTTCATGTATTCTCTGATCTTCTCCCAGATGAAGGCCGCTGGGGGAAGCAGCACTATAAATCCTCCAACAGGAGAAAAGTCTATGAACCCACTTTTGATCAGTATCTCAGAGTACCAGTCGGATAAATCCTCCTTGCTGCTCTGAAGACCTCTGTCATTGGATTGAGCCATCTCGAGATCCACATGACATGCGTTATAGGTTTTTTGCAAAAACCTGGGCTAGAAAGCTTCTTAAGTTCGCACTTGTCAAAGATCAAATGAGGGAAATAAGACTTGATCCCCGCAGGAAAGAGTGGATAATTATCTCATCGCAGAGGGCATCGCGCCCAATGACGGTTATGGAAAAGCGGTCGTGCCCTTTCTGTAAGGACTCCCCTGAGGCCAAGGGAAAGCAAGCCCCCTACTGGCTTCCCAACGCCTTCCCGATGCTTTCACCGGATGAGCAAGGGACCTCGGCACTGAACGGCACGTATCAAAGGATGCCAGGCAGGGGCTACTGTGAAGTCGTTGTCGAATCATTCGATCACTCAGCCGACCTCTGCGATCTAACACCTGACGAACTGGAAAGCGCCATGAAGCTATATAGGGATCGCTACGTTGAGCTCTCAACAAAGGAAGGCGTTAACGCTGTGCTCATATTTAGGAACATGGGGAAACTCATAGGAGTAAGTATTGAGCATCCTCACTCGCAGATCTACGCCATACCTTACGTTCCTCCAATAATCCATGAGGAGGCCAACGCTTCGAAAGAGGTGTGTCCAATATGCGAGGAGGTAAAGGCCGAGGGGAGAACCGTGCTCAGCTACGATTCCGTAAAAGCGGTTTTCCCTTACGCGCCGCGGTGGCCTTATGAAACCGTCGTCATTCCCATCAGGCACATAACTTCTCTGGCGGAGGCAACGGACAAAGAGTTAAGGGAAATAGGCATGTCTATTGGAAGGATCGTCGGATGCTACCATCGGCTCTTTGGCGTAAAGATGCCTTACGTCCTCGCGTTTCATCAAACTCCTGTCCTCAGCTCCAAAGAAAGGCTTCACCTGCACGTGGAGCTTTACCCAGCATTGAGGGCTCCTGATAAGCTTAAGCACTGGAGCGGTGCCGAATTGGGATTTGGCGTTTACACGTACGATTTCTGGCCCGAGGACAAGGCAAAGGAACTGGCATCGATCTGCGAAAAAAACGAAAACCTTCCCATAAGCTCTAAGGGCTTACCCGAACCAAACGCCGTTTGAAGGTCAATTTGACGCAGAGGATTGGGCAAGCTCCTCGGCTGCCTTGAGCCTACCCTCGAGGTACATTTGGGCGGCAATGGCCGCAAGCGCCCCTTCTCCGGCACTGATTATGGCCTGCTTGGTAAGCGAGTGCCTGCAATCACCAGCGGCGAAAATGCCGGGCTTAGATGTCTGCATGTTTTCATCAGTAATTATGTAACCGTGATCATCCTTCTTGACGTCGACAAAACCGGTTTGCGGCACCTCTCCTATGTATATGAAGACCGCAGAAACCTTCAGTTCTTTCTCCTCTCCCGTTAGCAAGTTCTTCACGATGACGCCGTTTACCTTCTTGTCGCCCTCTATCTTGGTCACAACGCTGTTCCAGACAAACTCAACGTTACTTAGAGACATAAAGCGTTGCTGAAGTATCGGTTCAGCCCTCAGCTTATCCCTTCTGTGTATTAAGTAAATCCTGTTCACAAGCCTAGCCAAATAGAGACCCTCGCTCACCGCTGAGTCGCCGC
>DSEZ01000015.1 GCA_011055275.1 Thermoprotei archaeon
CGGTGGCGGTTGCCGCGAGCGACATGGCTGGCGTGGTCGTCGTAATGCATGGCAGTATGTCAGATGACTACTGCTTGGTTCACCAGGGAGTGAAGGTTAGGAAGATGCACACCTCACGTAGGGATGCCTTCAGGAGCATAAACGTCTTGCCTTATGCACGGGTTCGCTGGAAGGGGGATTCGAGCAAGCCGATCGTTGAACGCATAAGGGATTACCCCAAAAGAAGCGAAGGTAAGCCTAAGCTTGATCTTCAGCTCGACGATAGGGTCGCGTTGATTTACGTTCACCCGGGGATAAACCCAGAATTCATCGCTTCTCTCTCAAAATACTACGACGGTGTCGTGCTGGCTGGCACTGGTTTAGGTCATGCTTCAACCAATCCCGGGAGCGACCCGCTCGCTAGGAGCATACTCCCTTCGATTAGGTCACTGATAAACTCGGGGATACCGGTGGTGATGGCTCCCCAAACCATATACGGGAGGGTGAACATGAACGTTTACGCTGCTGGAAGGCTTCTGAAGGAGGCTGGCGTTATAGGTGATCAGTGCGATTGGACGCCCGAGGCAGCGTTGGTTAAGCTCATGTTCGTGCTCGGGCACACAAAAGACATGAAGGAGGTTAAGCGCCTAATGGAGACCGATATGGTTGGCGAGATAAGCCCGACCTCTGACCCGAGGGCGTTCCTTTACCGATCGGCATGAAACCATAATTTCATAAAGTGGAGCGCGTGAATGAATCATGATCGACTGGAAAGCGGTCGGCCTAAAGGTAGGCATAGAGATCCATCAACAGCTTGAAACTGGAAAATTATTCTGCGGATGCTCGTCTGACATGAAGGGAGAGCCAGAAATCATGGAGGTCGTGAGGAAACAACACCCGGTTCCCAGTGAGCTGGGTTACTACGACGTGAGTGCTACTTATGAAGAGTTAAGGAATAGGAGGTTTCACTATTCCGTTGTAGCCCGCGAGAGCTGCCTTGTGGAGCTTGATGAAGAACCCCCCCACGACATAAACCGTGAGGCCTTGGAGGCCGCGCTTTTGATCGCTCACTACTTTCACTCATGGGTTTTCGATGAGTTTCACGTCATGAGAAAGACCATCACGGATGGCAGTAATACCGGTGCTTTTCAAAGGACCATAATGATATCGAAGGGAGGATACATTGACTCGGCTACCGTTGACGGGGATCTAAGGGTGAGCTTGGAAGGCATAAACCTGGAAGAAGACGCCGCAAATATCCTTTGGAAGAAGGATGGGGATGTGGGGTATGGCCTTTCTCGGCTAGGCATACCGCTTGTCGAGATAGGGACTGACGTCATAGAGGCCAGCCCTGAGGCGGTGGCAGAGGTCGCCAAGGGCATAGGGTTAACGCTCAGGGCTACCGGTAGGGTGAAAAGAGGGTTGGGCACCATAAGGCAGGACATAAACGTAAGCGTTAGAGGAGGAAAGAGGGTTGAAATAAAAGGAGCCCAAGACCTAAGAAGCATGCCGGCTGTGATAGAGGGTGAGGCCAAGAGGCAGCTGGATCTAATTGAGCTTTCAAGGGCAGGGCTTGCCCACGCTGTTAAGCGGAATGGGGCTATCATAAGGATCGAGGGAGGTGCGAAGTACTTATCGTACCCACTTGGAAACAGTACGCTTGAGCAGGAGATAAGGGACATGGAAACGGTCTTCATATTGCCTTTGTCTATGGAAATAGAAGGAGACGACGTTGTCATAAAGCTTGGTGAGGGCATCGAAAGCAAGTACTCCCTTGTAGAGGAGCGCTTGAAGGAGATCCTGTCAGGTCCGTCGGAAGAAACAAGGGCAGTGGTTAGCGGCGCAAGGACGATTTACACGCGCCCGCTTCCCGGGGGCGCCAGGATGTATCCAGAAACCGACGTTCCCCCCATTTCAAGGCCTTCTTTGGACTTAGGCCCAGTCCCTCCACCTTATTATGTCGTTGTAAACGAGCTCAGGCATCGGTTCTCGCTGGATCAGAGCTCTGCGGAGGAGCTTTACGTCTCGCCTTTGCGTTTGATCGCGGAAAAAGCCTTGAAGGAAACGCACCTCCCTCCAGCTTACGTCGCTTCAGTACTCATGGGCACGCTTAAATCGCTGGAGAGGGAGGGCGTCCAAGTCTCGCTTCTGGCGGATTGGCAGTTGTTATCGATTCTAAAACTTGTGGACGGGGGCTATCCGAAGGAAGCGGTAGAGGGATTGTTAAAGCTTGTCTCCGAGAGGCGGCCAAGCGATGAAGAGCAACTAAAGGCACTTGCGGATTCCTTGGTGGGAGGCGAAGTCGACCTGCAGAAGATAATCGGTGAGGTCATGGAAAGGGATGCCCAGCTCGTAAAGAGCAAGGGTATGGGCGCGTACGGTGCCGTGATGGGTGACGTGATGAGGTCTGTAAGGGGAAAAGTGGATGGAAAAAAGGTATCCGAAGAGGTAAAGAAGGCGCTGGAGAAAGCGCTTTCGACCTCTTCTGGTAGGTCCTGAACTTTGTTTCTAAATAACCCCTCTGAAAGCCCTGAACGGTGAACGCTAAATGGCTTACTTGGAATAGCGCGATTTTAAGCACTTAAATTGGTAGGTTATCCGTTTTACTAGACGTCCCCTTAAGGCGCGACTTACGCGCACAAAGAATTATAAGCTTCGCCAAGTCTAGTAGACATGAGTTGTTCGATTACCTCATAGTGCACGGTGATGAGGATGGCGTGTGCTCGGCTGCCATCCTTGAGAGGTTCTCGCCAGGCGCCAGAATACTGACCTCAGGGCCAAGGGAGCTATTAAGGATTTTTTCCTCAATACCTGAGGGATCCGAGATAGCTATAGCCGACATAGCAATTCCGAGGAACGTTAACGAGATGGAAGAACTCGCGTCGAAGTACAAGATACATTATATAGATCATCACCCTTTACCAGTGGGCGTAAAGCCATCAGATCTTTCGTTTGTCGAGTTCCTCTATGACCTCTCGGCATCTGCATCGGAAATAGCGTTTAGGTATTATGGCGACGAGAAGGCCGAACTGCTGGCAGCTTACGGCTCCATAGGGGATTACATGGATGACACGCCGACCGTAAGAGATATCCTATCTAGACATGACAAAAGGACCGTTTATTACGAGGCGGCAATGATCGGTTACGCGCTTTCAGAAAGGCATGACCCGCCTTTTTCCGCGAGGCTAGCAAGGGCTTTGGCGGAGCACGTCCGGCCAGGCTACGTGCATGGCGTGGATGAGCTGGCAATGGTAGGCCTAAGGCATGAGTACGAGATATATGACTACGTGAAATCTCATGGTAAAGCTCTTAGTGGTTATGCCTTAGTGGAAAATCCCCCAATAATAGGCTACGCGGGCAAGGCCGCCTTCTATGCCATGAAGTATTTCGGAAAGGGCGTTGGTGTCTGCGCTACGATGAAGGAGGAGTGGACCGATCTTGTATTCAGGAGTGATGGGTTATTTGATGTGGGAGCTTTTTGCAGGACGCTGGCAGCCCAGTTTGGGCTCGAGGGAGGAGGCCATGCTAAGGCTGCATCAATATCCGTTCCATCTCATGACCTACAAAAAATAATGGCTATCCTATCGCAGGCTATGGCTTGAACGTAGCCGAAAAGCTTCCCTGTTGTACCGTCACGCTTTTAATCCTTAAGACATCGCCTATCATCCTTTCGAGATTGGGAACGCTGGAAATCCCAGTTAGGTCGGCACTTATCTCAGCCCTTTCGACCCATTGTCCTAAGGGCAGCCCCTTCGCAGCCTTAGCAGACCTAACCTCCGCTATTATTTGGACCTCCTTCGCGCCTTCAGAGGCTAAATCCTCCCTAAACACTGGTTCCTTTGGCCATTCTAGCGCGTGCACGGTTAGCTTGTCCCCCCATTTCAGGTCCTGATAGATCTCTTCTGTTATGTGAGGAAGAAAGGGCGAGAACAGCCTAAGCAGCGAGTTAAAAGTGAATCCCAGAACAAAAGCGCATTCCTTATCCCCGCTACTCATCCTGGGTTTTGCAATCTCCAGATAATTATCACACACATCGTGCCAGAAGAATTGGACAAGCGAGTCAAGGGCATCGTTAAATCTATAGTCGTCCATGGCCTCTGAGTAAGTCTTTTCCGTTTCAGAGAGCCTCTTCATTATCCAATTGTCAATGGGAGAGTTAGACGGGGGGGAGTTTTGCACCGGCTCGACAGACCATGTAGATATGAGGCGGAAGGCGGACCAAAGCTTTTGAAGTAGGGCCTTTCCCCTCTTAACAGCTTCCCAGTGGAAGGGAAAGTCGGCACCCACAGTTAGCGAGAGAAGGGCGTACCTTAGGGAGTCCGCGCCTTGTTCTTTTGCCGTTTGTATAGCGTTGATGGCGTTTCCGCGCGACTTGCTCATGGGTCTTCCATCTGGGGCCAAGATCATGCCGTTGATGAGCACGCTCTTGAACGGCGCCTTTCCAGCAAGGACTATGCCCCTATAGGCGCTGTACCAGAACCATGTCCTAATTATCTCATATCCTTGTTGTCTAACGTCAACTGGATAGGCCCTTTTGAAAAGCGAATTGTTGTCAAAGAACCCGGTTACAAAGAGCGGGGTTATGCTCGAGTCGACCCAACCGTCTGCTACGTCCTCCACTCCAACTAGGTTTGTAGAACCGCAGACAGGGCACTTATTTACGGGCGGAGCATTCTTTCTTGGGTCGACTGGCAGGTCCTCACGCCGGGCTGGTATAAGGGAACCGCAATCCTTGCAAACCCAAAAAGGAAGAGGAGTACCAAAAAGGC
>DSEZ01000016.1 GCA_011055275.1 Thermoprotei archaeon
CGCGTTGTACCCAAAATCAATTGGCCTTTTACCCTTTATGAGTACGGGCGAGCCGTTTGCCGCATACATTGGTATTGCAAGTGCAAAAGCCACGTATAACGGGTTCATCGCCACGAAAGACCCCATCCATTAAGACAGGGAGATAAAAAGGGTATAGATATAGATCAGCGTATTGATATTTCAAGGAACATCCCGGAAGCCGAGGGCACCTCGGCAACGCGCGATCGCGATTCAAACGCGGCCCAGTGACTTAACGAGAGGTGTGGCTCGGCTGCGCAACCCTAAGGGAGGTTAAGGCGGCCGCGCTATTTGAAGTCCCAAAGTCCCTACTATGACGTGGTAGTTCACACGACCTCCGTGCCGGTACCGGTTATCTTGAAATATACCTCCCTATCGTTTAGCGTTGCTTTTCTAGTCCCATCAGGTAGCTTCATAACGTGAACGCGGTTATCGCACCAGAATTTCAAGGAGGCCTCAGCTGATGGGCGTTCTTCGCCAGTGGGCTTGGTTTGTGCGTCAGCTATCAATATTGCTCCATCGCTGGGGCTCGACGAAATCATCAAGCCGATTATTTCTGTCAGTACCCTTCCGGTCTCCATGCCTCTTTTGCCAAGTGATATGGAGGCGCGGTACCCAGAGGTGGCGGTATCAACCACGAAGTAGTCGGGCGGTTTCGATAAAAATAACATGGCTACCTCGCGGAGCTCATCCAGAGTTTCTGCCTTTATAAATATGACGTTCTTGGGGATTTCATTTTCCCCGAAACCGCGGGCTATTTCAATCCCTCTGCTTATAAAAGAATACGGTGCTGAAAACGTGTAAACTACCGTCTTGCCACTTATTGCTTTAGCCACAGAGGCCTCCAGCCCTATGGTCGTTTTTCCCGTCCCACCGGTTCCATAAATCAGCGTGCATCCATTCATCGGGATAACGTCAATAAGGCGAGCCATCTAGTTCTGAAGACGGTCGATTTTAACCCTTGCGAGAAGCCGGCTGCTGCCTGAGCTTATGAAGGGGCGTCGTGTTTGATGGGTTTAGCAATAAGCTTTTTTGTGGCAACTGGCGTTTACCAAATTGGAGTTTAGGCAAGTATTAGCCTGGCTTCGCTCAAAAGGTGAGTTGGTTGAGGTCGATCAGGATAGCTTTATCTCTGATCTGAAGCGGTACGATGGGCAGAGATGCGTTTTGGAAAGGGGCGAGGGCGAGGTCAGACGCGTTGGAAACGCGATAATAAGTAGGGAGGAGCTTATCGAGCTCTTGAACCTCAGAAGTGTGATGGACCTTCATCATAAGGTGACTTGGGCCATCAGGAACCCAAGCCCCTTGCATGAGGCCGCTCAATCGGCTAGCGAGGAGGTTTCTGAGAACGGCGTGTCGTTCCTTAATGTGCCGGACTTTCAGGGAAAGCGTTACGTGACCGCCGGCGTTTTCATAGCCAGCGATGGAAAGAGACTTAACTCTTCGTTTCACAGGATGCTTTACCTAGGCAACGACAAGTTCGCCGTAAGGGTGGTGCCGAGGCACCTTTACAGAATGCTTGAAGAAGCCAGGCAGAGAAGAGAGAAGTTAGACGTGGCCGTGGTGATTGGAGGTCCCCTAGAGTTCTTGATAGCCTCATCATCATCCCCTCCTTTTGGTGTTTTCGAGTTAGAAGTCGCTAATTCCTTATCTGGAGGATCTATTGCTTACAAGAGGAGCCCTGAGCATGGTATACCGTATCCCGCAGACTCGGAGATATTGCTTGAAGGATACATAGACCCGGAGGAATTGGCACCAGAGGGCCCGTTCTTTGATGTACTGCGTACGTTTGACACCGTGAGGGCGCAACCCGTGTTTACCGTGGAGAAGGCCTATCACAGGAAAGAAGCGCTTTTTCACGTGATATGGCCAGGCGGAGTGGAGCACCAGATGCTGATGGGTCTTCCAAAGGAGGCAAAGATAAGGGAAGCGGTCGAAAACGTTGTGCCCGAGGTCAATGACGTTTACTTAACTCCAGGAGGGGGAACATGGGTTCATGCGGCCATCTCCATATCGAAGCAAAGGGACGGAGATCCTAAGAACGTCATAATGGCCGCCTTTGGGGCGCATCCAAGCCTTAAGCACGTAATAGTAGTAGACGAAGACGTCGACGTGAGAGACCCCGCGTCGCTTGAGTGGGCCTTAGCGACAAGATTTCGCGCTGATAGGGGATTGGTTGTTATCCCATCAGCATCTGGATCGACGCTTGATCCCTCTGCTGGAGCTGATGGTGAGACGGCAAAAGTCGGGGTGGATGCCACAGCTCCTATAAGGGAACGGGACAGGTTTAAGAGAGCTGACGCGTCTTGAAGGCTTATGAGCTTGCCTCGGGGGTTCTCAGAGCGCTTTCCGAGGCCAAGGAAGCGCGCGGGATGATAAGCGTGGTCAATGCGCACGTCTCGGGGATATCATACATGAATTTGGGAGATTATGGGCTTGAGTTTTTGGAGGATCTGGCCGCTACTGGCGAAAGAGTCAGGGTTCCAACTAGCTCAAACCCATGCGGAATGGACAGGGAATTGTGGAGGGAACAAGGCATAAGCGAGGACTTTGCTGCCAAGCAAGCGAGGGTAAATGCTGCGTTGGAAAAAATGGGCATAGCTCCCACTTATTCATGTACGTTTCCTTACGAAGGCCAGTGGTCATCAAAGCTCAAGCCTGGTGATCACGTTGCTTGGGCAGAATCATCGGCGGTCGTATATGGAAACTCGGTGCTAGGCTTAAGGAGTAATAGGGAAGGCGGTCCATCGGCCCTTTTTTCGGGAATAACAGGGCTAACGCCAAACTACGGCATGCACTTGGATGAAAACAGGAAACCGACCGTGCTCATAAAGGTCGAGCAACCTATCCCAAGGGGTCCTCTTGAATGGGGTTTGCTTGGGAAGAAGATAGCCGAGCTTGGAGAGAAGGCAAAGGTGCCTTATATATACGGTCTTGGCCGGATTGCGACCAAAGGAGAGCTGAAGGCCCTTTCTGCGGCTCTGGCGACCTTTGGTCCCACCGACATGTTCCTTGCGCCCTACATATCGCCCGAGGCCTCTAAGGAACCTCCAAAACTGGAGGAAGTTACCATCGATGGAAGAGAGCTTGAAGAGCAATCAAGGGAAGCTCTAGATAAGGCGGTTAGCGGAGAGACGCCAAAGGCCTTCTTTCTTGGCTGCCCTCAATACGGCGTTGAGGAGCTGGTCTACATTGCTAGATTACTAAGTGACGTTAAGAAGGTAAAGGGTGATATTTTCATCTACACTTCGCGTCACGCAATTTCAGATCAAGCTGGGTTTCAGGCGGTTAATTCGCTCAGGGAAAAAGGCGTAAAGGTGTTCCGCGATACCTGCCCCGTATTTTCACCAGCTCCCTCTTTCTCTGGAGGCGTTATGACGGACTCCGTTAAATCTTCATTTTACATGCCTCAATCAAAGAGCATTAGACCAACCCTGGAGCCTACCGTTGTCTCGTTTATGCTTGCGAGCGGGGAACTGGAGGGAAAGCGATTGACCACGTACATTGGAAAGGCCGTAGTTGCGGGCACTGCCTCTGGGGAAGCCATTGTCTCTTATAAACCTTTATCGTTTCTAGGAGGCATTAATCCCTCAACTGGCATTGTAATTGATGAAGAAAGCGAGTTGAAGGGAGAATCGGTGAAGGGTAAAGTCTTGGTGTATCCCACGGGAAAGGGCAGCACCGTTGGATCCTATATCATATACGGGATGAAGAAGATGGGCACTTCACCAGCTGCCATAATCATGAGAGAAGCTGACACGGTGACGATAATCGGTTGCGTTTTGGCTGGAATCCCGCTAGTGCACAGGGTACATCCTGATCCGCTTGAGATCAAGGCTGGATCTATGGTCAGGATTACCGATGGGGCAATTGAAGTTCACGATCGGTAGTGCAGCTCCGATCCCTCTCCTAGGATCTTGCTGGACACCTTATTTACGATCTCTCTGTGTTCCTTGAACGTGTAAACGCGCAGAGGCTCATAGTATCCCATCAGCGACTTGCTTATGTTCGATAAGTTGGAAAGGGGCTCGGGATGGGCAGAGCCCTCGTCCCATACATCGATCTCTATACGGTTTGAAGCTGAAAGGGGGATCACCGTGAGATAGGGGGTGTCAACGAAAACACTACCCTCATCGAGCCCTGATTCCTGACATATCTCGGCCTCCATATCTTGGGGTCTGCTTATTATTGCCTCCTTGCCGCCCATTATGCGCTTTTCGTACGCCATCTTGAGGAGGTCGCGCCTTGCCAACCCAAAGAAAAGCCTTGAGCCAGTTGAGTTCGGCTTTCCCTGGGCCGCTGACTTTAATTTCGAGTAGGCGGTGTAGTCGTCAAGCTCTAAGTAGCGCTCAGGGTTCTTCTTAGGGTCGAAGGAGTCCATGTCGAGTGAATCCCAAAGCTCAAAGATCGCCCTTTCCAACATGAGGTCGGCCGCGCGCACGGTTTTGTGATAGTAGACCGCTCTAAACATCTGGAAGCGAGCTATCAAGAAAGATTCAAGCGCGTAAAGCGAGTTTGTGCTCACGTAAACGTTTTTTTCTTGCACGTAAAAAGACCTTATTAGCCTTTGCCAGTCAAACCTCCCATAATCAACGCCGGCGTGCAGCGAATCCCTCAATAGAAAATCTATTTTGTCAGCGTCGATCTGACCTGCCACAAACGCGCTGAGCAACTGGTCATGACCTTGCACTACATCTGCTATTTCTTCAGGTTTAAAGCCGAGCGCATTTAGGATGTCCGCTATTTCGGTTCCCTTTACGAGCTCAGCGGTTATTTCCTCGTGGTTCAGATTCTTCTTCCTCTTCAGCGCGTACTCGAAGGAGTGAGAAAAGGGACCGTGCCCTAAATCATGCAAGAGGCCCGAGAACCTGATCTTTTTCGCGTCGTCTGGGGTAAGCCCATCGTTTTTCAGTGCTTCTGCCATCATGGTGGCGACGTGCATTACCCCTATCGAGTGCTCGAATCTCGTGTGAGTTGCGCCTGGATAAGCCACGTAAGCGGCCGCTAGCTGAAGTATTCTGTGAAGTCTTTGGACCTCGGGTGTGTCTATTAACTTCTTATCATCGTCATCAAATGTAACGTAGCCATATATTGGGTCCCTTATTTCATACTGCATAATTGATGTCAAAGGGATGCTTTAACGCTTATGGACGTGGAACAGCTCGATGTCCCGTCTTTTAGCTATTTGCTCGCGTTACGCGTTAGCCTTATGACGCCTTGGCTTGTTCCTATTAATGCCTCATCAGCGATGCCGATGAAAAGGCCGACTTCAACAACGCCCGTCAGCGTCCTCAAAATGTAATAGAGGTCGCTTGCACCCCTATCGAATGATGAGGCATCGACGTCGACTATCCAGTTTCCGTTATCGGTGACGGCAGGACCGTTCTTGCAGTTGCAGGACCTGAGCCTCCACTTTATAGCCATTGAGTCAAGTTCAGATGCCAAGTTGTGATAGGCTATGGGCTCCACCTCTACCGGGACTGGGAAATCCGAGCCTAAGCGGTTGGTTAGCTTTGAGCTATCAGCTATTATCACGTATCTCGATGACCTCTCTGCCAGAACCCTTTCGCCTAGGAGCGCTGCCCCTCCACCCTTAATGAGGTTTAGGTTACGGTCTACGCGATCAGCACCATCGATGGTGAGTTCCGGATTTTCAGGAGAATCGAGGAACAGGGAATCTATTCCCTTCGCTTGAAGTGCCAGCTGGGTTGCCCTAGACGCCGCTATTATCTTCAGCTTAAAGCGAGGAAGGAATTTGTTGATCAGGACTTCTACGGTGGATCCTGAGCCCAAACCGAGTATCATGTGGTCGTGAATTAATTTTGAGGCCTCAGACGCTGCAGCCTCCTTCTCGCTTTCGGCTGGCATTATAAGTTACACGTACCCTTGAATAAAAACGCTTTCAGAATTTGGGCACCAAGGAAAGCCTAACTGGTCCCTCCGCCTGCCGCTTGGGAAAGCCCCGGCTCTCTTCTTCCAGCGCGCTTATGAGGTCTTCCAGCTTCATGGTCTTGACGAAGGCACGTTCAAGCGATGACAGCGACCTTATCGTAACGCTGAGCACGTTCTGCTCTTGTTCTTTTTTACCTATTACGATCGTGTAAGGGGTCCAGTGAGTGGCAGCTTCTCTTATCTTCTTGTTGAACGAGGATTCAGAGTCATCCACGTATGCCCTAAAACCCTTCTCGCGGAGCTTTACCGCCACTTCAGTTGCCCTGTCGTAGTTCTCCTGTGATACGGGGATTACCCTAACCTGTATCGGGCTAAGCCAAAGAGGTAACATCGGCAGCTTATTGGACTTAAAGGCCTGCTCTATCATCGACGAGAATAGCCTCTCTATGGCGCCTAGGCTTGAGTGTACTATGACGTAATTACCTCTGGTTCCATCCCTCTTGGCGTATGTGAGTCCGTACCTTTCGCTGTTCTTTACGTCAAGCTGAACCGTTGACAGTTGAAGGTTATTACCCGTCGAGTCTATGAACTGAAACTCGTCCTTTATTTCCCAGTAGTACTTCATGGCTGGTATTACCTCAGCTATGACGGGTCTCTTTAGCTCAGAAGCTATCGATGACATGAACTCTATACCCTCCTTTTCGAAGGGCTTTGTGACCCTTGCTACGAGAGCGTAGGGCAAGCCAAGGTTACTTAAAAGCTCGTGATATTTCTTGGTAAGGTACCTGAACTCCTCTTTTCCCTGCTCATGGTCTTTGCAGAATGAGTGAACGTCCGGCATGGTAAAGCTCCTTAACCTTCTCATACCAACGCACTCGCTTCTGCGCTCCAGCCTGAAGCTATTTGATATCTCATACATCCTTACGGGCAGGGCGTCTTCCCTAATGGAGGCATCTTTCATCATTCTGAACAGGCCGAAGTCGCTGGCAAACCTAAGCAAGAAAGTCCTGTTGCCAACCCTGAGGTGATAGTCCTTTTGCCTAAACTCCTTTGCCTGCTCGTGTATGTCGGGAAGCGAATAGTCGTAAAGTATTGGCGTGACTATTTCATACGCGCCAAACTCCCTTAGCACGACGTCTCTTATGTAGTCCTCTAGAAGGCCCTTTATCATAGCGCCAAAGGGATAGTACCTGTAGTTGCCAACATCACTTGCTGGCTCGAGGCTTGCCAGCTGGAGTTTTGTGAGAGCACTTATGTGAGGAGGAGTTTGATGTGCTGCGTTCTTCATTTCCTCACTTACGAAGTATTTGTAGTAGTCTGGCCTATCCTTAAATCCCTCTATCACATCCGTGTCCTCAAGGCCAAATGCCTTGGCGTTTCCTGCCTCGTCTATAAAGTAGTAAGCCTTGTTCAAGGGGCTCACACCTTCTGGGAGTAGTGAGTTATAAGATTTCTTTATCAACTGAGTTGTTTGTCTCGACGGTAAAGCTAAATATTGTGAACTGAGGTTAACTTCATGGCTCAGCTGATAGCACTTCTCACGGATTTCGGTTATAGGGATTACTACGTCGGCGCCCTTAAGGGAGTTATAAAACAAGAGGCGCCTGAAGCAGAGATCGTTGATATAACTCATGGCATTACGCCTTTCTCTATATGGGAGGGAGCGTTTTCGCTTTACTTTGCCTTCAATTATTTCCCGCCCGGAACGGTTTTTCTGGGCGTGGTC
>DSEZ01000017.1 GCA_011055275.1 Thermoprotei archaeon
ACACCACCCATTTATCTGTTATACCGGCGCAAAAATCGGGTTCAATTTCGCTCCACGGCTTCTTGAGAAGAGCCGCTAGCTTTACGCTTGCCGCTTCGTCCTCAAGCTCCTTCTTTACGAAAGCCATGGTCTTTCCGCTATCTATTATGTCGTCAACTATTAGCACGTTCTTGTTCTTAAAGTTCCCCTCGGGTTTTTGAACTACCTTTATCTCATCCCTTTCGTTTATACCGCTGTAATACTTTATCCCATAAACGTAGAAATCCCTCACCAAAAGCATGTCCGAGATTATGCGCGCGGGAATTATACCCCCTCTGGATATGCCTATAATGGCATCAACCCTGTAAGACCCGGAGAGAATCGCCTTTGCCACTTTGGATGATAATATCATGACATCTTCCCAGCTTATCTCTTGAAGCTGTGGTCTACTCTCCTTGTAAACGGTCTCCATATTTTCTTTGCCACTTGACATATAACTTTTTCGCAACGACCACTTTTGCCAACCTCTCAGGTTTGAGCCCACAATTTTACGGCCTTATCCCTAAATCGGGGCCCTCTCGATGGGATGCCCATGACAATGGGTAAAAGCGCCCCTGCAAGCATCGTTAAAAATGAAGTCGGAGAAACGCTTCGTTTACGTGTTTCTTATAGACGATATGCTGGTATCTGTTTCCTTTAGAGGTAAGCTTGTATCGAACGCGGACGCCAAGAGGTCAAGAGACTGGGCTGCCGTGACTGCTCTATCCACTTTTGGTGACGCGTCGTACATATTGCTCGTTGGGCCGCCTCCCTATCCTTCATGGCCCAAAAAAGAGATTCACGGCAGCTCGACCCTGTCCCTTCCTATCGGTTGCAGCGAGGAGTTTCGCGATCACTTTCAAGAAAGCCAAGGAGTTGCGACCCTTTTTCTTAAGCTGGCTCTAGAACTAAGTGGACTGGGCGGGGTTTGAACCCGCGACCTCTCGGATGCGAACCGAGCGCTCTCTGGCCGCTATGCGGTCTTCCAGGCTGAGCTACCAGCCCACAGTGAACTGCTCCGCCCTTACGGGCGCAGCTTCCCGCTTCCTTCGGCAGGGCTCGCAACCGCAACGGCTGCGCTCGCCTTACCGTCCGCGGGCATCTCGCCTGCGTTCCACAGGCAAAGCCCTATTGGGCAACATATCTGTTTTTCGCATAGCTTATAAATTTGTCGCGTTTCTTTGAGGACCTCTGTATCGTTTAAAGTTTAATGCCAGTCATCTGCCGCTTTGGTAACGGCCGCAATCTGAAACGAGCATCCCATTAAACGACCTTACACAAGCCTTGATTCGAGCTTTCTGTAAAGACCGGAGAATGAAAACGGCTTCACGCGTATGAACTTCGCCCTTTCCCTTGATAGCCTAACGGATACCTCACGTGCTCCGCATGCAATCCTTTCGCCGTCGATGACTAGGGCTATGTTCTCATGGGCGATTATGCTCACCTCGGAATCCCCTATCACAAACGGGCGGATACCCCAGAAAAAGGGAGCCACTGGTACCACGACCATGGCAACCAAAGAGGGATCGACCAATGGACCACCTGCCGAAAACGCGTAAGCCGAGGAACCCGTTGGAGTTGCCACGATTATCCCGTCTCCCCTAGCCTTGAACAGGTAATGCCCTCCTACCCTTAGCGTTATGAGGGCGCTCTTGCCTATTTCAGACGACTTTACGAGGACCTCGTTGAGCGCAGTCCTGTTCTCGCTTTCCAAAAGCGCTCTTTCTTCAACCATAAAATCTCCCTTCAAGACCTTTGGCAACCACCCATCAAGCTCCTCGGGCTCCAATTCAGAGAGTGCCCCCAAACCACCGTAGTTCACTGAAAGAAAGGGCACTGATGCATTCCCTACCTTAGCCCTTGCCCGCAAAAGCGTCCCGTCTCCTCCCAGCGATATTATAATAGAGGGCTTTCTGCTAGCCTCTAGTTTCTCTATTTCAGAAAGCCTAACTACCTCTATGCCCATACTTTCAGCGAGCGAAGCAACTTTGTTTTCAGCTTCCTGTGCTGCCTTGCTTCCAGGCCTATGAGATAAGTATAAGATCTCCACGCCCTTGCTCCATCTGGTGTATTTCTCCATACCCAAAATACGTTGAACTTAAAAACGCTTTCTGACTGACGTCAAGGCGCAGGCGTAGCGCTTCAACTACTAGAAGCTTGCCACGCTGAAAGTCGGCGTGTGACGGGCCTTCTGTAATAGCGGACAAACAACCTGAAGTTATCTTTGCCCTGCATTTCCTCGATTATCCTTTTCTTTATGGCCTGCGCCACGTTCTTCACACCAACCCTCTTCTCAAAGTCCTCGAAGGACTGAAAGGGGGCCATCTTGCGCTCATCCAGCGCCTTCCACATAATCTTCTTCCCTATCCCCGGGATAAGCTCAAGTTGATGAAGCCTAGTGGTTATGGGCGAGGAATTGTTGAGGAAGTTGACGAAGTCTTTTTCCCTCTGCTTGATCAAATTATCAAGGACCTCGTCAAGCGTTTTCTTTGCCGCGGGGGTGAGGTCGTCGTAGGATATTATACCGTCTACCCTTATGTAATTATAACTCACGTCCGGTCCAACGTATATCCTCTCGCCCGGTTTGACTTGCCCCAATGCCGGTCCAGGGGTCGCCTCGAACAAGGTGAAGTAAAATTCGCCCATGGCTTGTATTATGGGTGTGGGCGATTGGCGATTAGAGTAGGGGTTGCCATATGGCAAGTAATCCAACACTATGGCGTACTCTTCGTTTATCCTTATGTGCCCCCTTCTTCCCCTATCTCTTTCGCTCAATCGCTCTTCCCCCTAACTCACCCGTTTACCGAGGCTTGCTTGGGGGGCAAGTACTTCTCCACCACGGAAAAGAGCTCTCCAAGCTTTTCCAGCGGGCTTATCGCTTGCTCATGCGCTAAAAACGGGAGCAACTCATCCCTTGTACTGGGCAGCGAATTAGCTATTGACACCGCCGTCGGAACGCTGACCCCCTTGCTAACCAGCTCATTAACCAGCTCTCTTGATTTTTCGGCCGTGAGCTTTGAGAACTTAGTGAGGTACTCCTGTACTATGGCGTCCTCGTAGTTTGTGGTTACGGCGATCCTACCATAGTACTGGCTGGCCTCAGATATCGTTATTTCCTTCTTCTCCAGTATCTTCAAAAGAACCACCTATGCGGCCGGCCTTATGTGCACTGGTGAAACGGTGAGCTTAGCGCTCCTCTTACCAAGAGGGATGGCAACCACGTAGCACCTACCCTTCTTCTCGATTACCTGCCCCACTTTTCCCTGGTACCTAGTGTGGGGCATTCCCTCGTAAACTCCAGGCCATATGTCGATGATGACTTTCTGTCCCTCATTATAAGTGGCAAGCCACCTTCTAAGGGGAGGAAAGCCGGCCTTCTCTCCATCCTTTCCCAGTGCACTTCTACCTTTTCTCCTATATCCCTTGGCTTTCAAATGGGTCCTCTACCTCCATAACATCTAATAACTTACATTTAAGCGATTTTCCTATTTTACTCGACAAGCTCGGTAAAGTCCTACCGCCGTCACCGCTTATTAACTCCTTTATGTACGTACCTCCTTCGGCTTTCACTAAAAACTTAAGCGTTTTTGAGTCAACTCTTTCTACTTTGAGCTCGTAAATGGTCTTCCTTCTAACGAGGTCAGCCCTTCTCCTGCTCACCCTAGTGGGCGTGCGCTGGATTATTTCAACTCCGTTAAAGGCCGAGTTCAGAATTGATATATCGTCATCGGTTATGTCCTCAGCGCTCTCGATCACTCCTTCGTAAGTTTTCTTGCTCTTTTCCTCTCCCTTAACCAAGCTCACCGCTTCCTTTCCCACGAGCTTTAATCCCCTGACTTCCACCTTACCCCCTGAGTGCTCC
The DNA here is from genome assembly GCA_011055275.1 of Thermoprotei archaeon. Taxonomy (GTDB): domain Archaea; phylum Thermoproteota; class Thermoprotei_A; order Marsarchaeales; family UBA168; genus UBA168. The sequence goes on from DSEZ01000017.1 coordinate 3,881, forward strand.
TTTATGGCCTCTTCCGCTGAGCTCAGGTCAAGCTGCCTTATCTTTGGGCTGAGAAGTTCCATAACGAAAGGTCTTCCACTACCCAGCATCCTCGCATCCACGTCTTCCCTACCGGCGGCATGTATCTTTTCGCCCTCCGCCTTTGCCAGAGGTACAAGCACGGCCGCTATTTCTTCCTCAACCGACGTCGGGTACTTCTTACCGGTGAAGTTGCAGTGAGGACACCCCTTTCCATGGCAGTAACTGCAAAGCCATTTTGACTGAGGTATTCCCCTTTCCAGCTTCAAGTACCGCCCGTAAACGTAGACCGGAGAGATGTTCAGCGAGACCGTCATGGAAAGCGGATGAACCTCCACTATCACATCTGGACTCTTGAGCTCAACTTCCTTTCCTGTAGCTGCGGATATGGCCTTCCCGACTTCCCTATTAATCTCCCATTTTATCGACTCGTATCCCTCGAGGCCGTTATTCACGGCTAGCGCCTCTTCTTTTTTCATTATGGACTCAGCCCCAACTGTTGCCACCAGGAAAGTGTTCCACTGGATTTCCGACAGCTGCGATAGGGCATCCTTGACGGCATCGGCCAGCTTATCCAGCACGCCACCGCAGACATCGCAGCTCTTCGGCTGTTCGCTTACCTCCCGACCCTCAAACACCAGGGCCTTTAAGGCTGGCCCGTAAGCGCCGTTAGTCCACAGGACCCTAAGCGTCTCCTCTCCTCCGCTGGATATGTCCTTGTGCGCTTCCATTGTCAGCACGGCCTTTATCGCGGCTCCCCTCTCCTCGTTCTTTAGGCCTCTGCCATATCTCGCAAACATGCGGCCAAGGCAGTGGTCACAAAGAGGGTGCTCTTTCAAGAGCTGCAACGATTTGTCCAGTATCTCCATCACTTAACCACCCAAAAGGTTAACAAGGCGCTTGTTTCTCCTCACGTTTTTCATGGTCTTCTTCAAAAGCTCGTACTGCCTAATCATGTCCTTGACGTCCTCAGGGCGCGTGCCCGAGCCCTTAGCTATCCTCCTTATGCGCGACGAATCCAAAATTGAGGGGTCGCTCCTTTCCTTCTTATTCATAGATTGGATTATTACCTCCCATTTTTTCATGCGCTCCTCCCCCTGTTCCTCGGTCAACTGGTCGATCTTCAGCCCTCCCCCAAGGGGAAGCTTTTCCAAAACGCTGCTTAGGGGTCCCATCTTTCTAAAGGCCCTTATCTGGCTGAGCATGTCATCAAGGGTCATACGACCACTCGCCATGCGCTCTAAGGACTCCTCTTGTTCTTTCTCGGCCGTCTGCATGGCCATTATAAGGGATCTTAGATCTCCCATACCAAGCAGCCTACTCACGAAGCTCGATGCTTCAAATTCTTCGATGTCGTCTAAACCCTCGCCGACACCTATAAATGAAACCGGCACCTTCAGGTAGGCGACCGCGGATAGCGCTCCTCCTCCCTTTCCGGAACCGTCAAGCTTCGTTATGATGACCGACCCGACCTTGACCTTAGAAGAGAAGGCCGCCGCTTGTGATGATGCGCTTTGCCCCAAGTTCGCGTCAATAACCAGCATTACGTGATCAGGGTGGATGAAGCCGTTCAGCTCTCCCATCTCCTGCATGAGGCCTTCTTCGTCCTTGTGTCTGCCCGCGGTATCTATTATGATCAACCTCGCGCCGCGTTCCCTCAGCTGCTTTAGACCCTCTTCAAAGGCCTTCTTTATTGGCGACGAG
>DSEZ01000018.1 GCA_011055275.1 Thermoprotei archaeon
ACCTTTGGGTCCTAAGGTCGGTTTTACTGCCTCAGCTACCGCAATTGCTGCTGATAAGTTATTTTGAAGGGCTTCCTTGCCCGTAGTGCGCTGGGAACCCTCCTTGAGGAGGAGCACTGGCACGCCTCCCAGGTTAGCTGGTATTATACTCACTAATCACCACCAAGAAACATACGTCGTTTCCTTATAAGTATTTCATGAACGTGTCTTTGCCTTTTGCGGTAATGTTTTCTGGGTTAGACAAAGGGCTTTGCGTTCTCACGGCATCTAAACGGCAACAGATCAGCGCTAGCGTCGGCGGGCTAATTGGGAATTAAACACTTAAATTTTGGATTGCGATTGGATCTTATGCAAAAAAGGCGTTTAGGAAAAATTGGATATATGGCCACCATAGTGGCTCTCGGCTCTCTTGCGGTTGGCTGGAAGAAGTTATCGAAGAAGGAAATCGATGACACCATGAAAGTGGTAATCGATCACGGGATCAACTACTTTGACGTGGCGCCGAGCTACGAAGATGCCGAGGTTCACATAGCTCCTTGGATAAAGGAGTACAGAAGCAGCCTTTTTATAGCTGACAAAACTACCCAGAGAAAAAAAGAAGGAGCGTGGGAGGAGCTTAATGCATCGCTTAGGCGGACAGGAGCTGAGTATTTTGATCTTTACCAGCTTCACGCCGTAAACACCATGGAAGACCTAAACACAGCGTTGGGAGAAGGGGGTGCCATTGAGGCGTTTGAGGAGGCCAAGGAAAAAGGGCTCATAAAGCATATAGGGATAACGGGCCATGCCAACATGAACGTGCTGGCTGAAGCCCTTAGGCGCTATCCCTTTGAAACCGTGTTGCTTCCCGTAAACTTCGTCATATACTTCCACATGAGTGATAGCAGCGATTTCAGGAAAGTGTTAAACCTGGCGCTCGAGAAGGATTTGGGCGTCATAGCCATAAAGTCGATCGCTAAGACAAGGTGGGCGTCGGAAAACCACGCCTACAACCCCTGGTACGAGCCCTTTGACGATCAGGATACCATCGATAAGGCTTTCAAGTTCACGCTCTCGCAAGTCGGCGTTACTACTTATGCGACGGCTTCTGATCACAGATTGGTCCCGAAGATAATCGACGCTGCCGAGAGGTTCAACATAATCGCCCCCGATGAACTCGAGGACCTGCGCAAGATAGCAGACGGTCTAACTCCCATCTTTCCCGAGCCTGCTTAAGGGCGGGCGACCGCGTTTACGTGAAGCTTTTTTTCCAGCTCCTTTGCAAGGGTTCTTGCAAATTGACTTCTGTGAGCATCGGTTATGATCCAACGGGCCCTGCTCTCATCCACGTAGTATACCAGCTCGTTAAAGTCAGCGTGGTCGCTTAGGCCAACCATGAAGGTCATCTTGCCGATCTGCTTCAGCGCTTTTCCAGCCCAGCCCGTAACTATGAGGGACATGTTCTTTGGGTTTCTTTCGGTCGAGAGCGGCCAAAGGGCGACGTACGGGTTTTTTTCCCTTATCTCCGTCAGGGCTTCGCGGCTAGTTATCTTATAATATTTTGGAAAGCGTACGCCGTATTTTTCGTATATCTTTGCTATCTCGTAGCTCTTACTGTCCATTATGACTTTGACCCAGCGAGGAAGGTATGAAAGTATGGAAAGTATTTCCTGCAGTTTTCCCTGCGACGCGTAAATGTCCACCGAGCCCTGCGCAAGACCTTGCTCAACGAGGTCCCTGAGGATCAGATCCGCGTTCACGTAATCCCGAACATTATTTGGATTGCCGTACGTGGCCTCTATGACCAGTTCATCTGGGTGTAACACAGGCGTGCCCTTCAGCTTGAAATCACCGGTAAACGCGAAGCTACCATCTGGCGTTTCTACCATTACCTGCGCAGCACCCAATATGTGGTTTGCGGGGTATAGGAAGAGCTTTCCGCGTTCAAGCTCAAGTGGGACCCCATATTCAAGCGGGAGCGGGTGCCTCAGGCTACCCCTTACAACGCTTATTATATCGATGGTTTGCGGGGTAGCCACTTGATGAAGGCCGGTGGAAAGCCCGCCAAGGTGATCTGCATGAGCGTGCGTTATGACATGATATTTTTTCTTCGTAGCCCCATCGCACCCGACCTCCATGCCCAACTCGACCTCACCGTTCCCCCTTACGTTTGAGCGGAAGTGCGAAAAGGCTTCGAGCGGCAGATCCAATATAGGATGTCGTGGCGGGGACTTAAAAATCGTCCGCTTGGCAAAGAGATACGTACTTATTTGAATATAATGAAAAAGATATACATTATCTGAATATTTATGGAGCAGATTTAAATAGTATGTAACAAGCATCTCATGGACAAGCAGCCCTTATCGATCAAAGTCATAGCCATAGCCATTGGCGCGGCACTCTACGCCCTGGGCGCCATGATAACGGAGTACACGGCGTCGCCTTTTGGGGTTGGCCAGTTCAGGCCTGCGGTCATAATACCTGGCTTCTTTGCCATTTTCTTTGGACCTCTCGTTGGAGGTCTTTCTGCGGCGCTGGGAACAAACACAGCGGCCATGCTAACCAACGGTAATCTCCTGCTCAGCCTCATGGCTGGTGTCCCTGGTAATTTCGTGGGTTTCTACCTTTACGGGTACATGTTGAGGAAGTTTACTTGGAGGAAATTCGTATGGGCCACGCTTATCTCACTTTTTATCGGTAACCTAATAGCTGGCCTCGGCGTAGTTTCTTACTACTCGCTTTTCATACATGGTCTCTCGGTGGAGACCATCAGGGGATGGGCCGTTTCGCTCGGCCTTACAGCATGGTGGCTGATAACGATGCTTCCCTTTATGTATTTGGCTTTGCCCCCTCTTCTTAAGGTGGGTGCGAAGGCCTTTCCAAACTTGGCTCCCCTCGGGCTGAAGACAAGCGATGAGTTACCGCCTCTGGACACGTTTTTATCGCTCTTTCTTCCAGGCCTGGCGCTTCTCTCCTTTGGCATTCTGATAGCGGTCAGACCGTCTCTGGGGGTCTACATGATGGGCCTCTACAAGAACGCCTCCGCCTTTGCCTATGCGCTTAAGGTGATGTTCATAGCGGGCGGCGCTATGCTCATGGTTATCGGGGTAGCTGTTCTTTTTGCTTTGAAAGGAAAGCGGGCAACGGCTCAGAGCAACTTGACCTGAACAAGGTCTGAGTATATGGGCCCGTGGCCAGTCAGAACGCTACGCTTCAGAGAGAATGCGGCCACTTGGAACTGTCCCGATACCTCCTCTTTCACGTCGATGTGCCCCACGGCTCCCTCTCTTGTTCTTGCAAGGGTAAGGTGAGGGACGAAGGGCTTTTCGTCAAAGGGCACTTCTGCGCTTGAGAGAGCACCCCTTACCAATTCAGCAAGCTCCTCTAGTTGTCTTCCTCCCTGCTCTTCCTTTATACCTACCCATACTACCCTTGCCCTTTCTCTAGACGGGAAATACCCAATCCCAGAAAGAGAAGCGTTGAAGGTTTGGTAGCTTATGCGCGATATGGCCTCAGAGGCCCTCTTGACCATATCATTGGAAACCTCCCCTATGAAGGCCAAAGTGAAGTGAAGGTTTTCGGGGGCCACGACCTTGAGGTTGCGGTTAGCGTGAAGCTCGCTTAAAAGGGCTAAGACCTTGGCCTTGGCCTCGCCGTCTGGAAGATCCACAGCCACGAAAACGCGCATGAAGTTATCGCTGAGATACTTAAAAGCTGGTTACCTTTGAACTGAGCTTGCGTGTCCTCGCTTTGACTGGTCTGCCAGGGGCCGGAAAATCAACCGTGGCCTCCTTGGCTGAAGCCCAAGGTTTGCCAGTAATATCCATGGGAGATGCCGTCAGGGAGGAGTTAAGGAGAAGAAATCTTGAGCCAACTTCTGAGAACTTCAACTCCTTAACTGTTGGGCTTCGCCGCGAGTACGGAGATGCGGCGATCGCGGTACTGACCTTGGAGCTGATAAGGAAAAGGGGATATCTTGGAACGCCAGAGCTCATCGTAGACGGCGTAAGGAGTTTGGCCGAAGTGGAGCACATGAAGGGATGGCCGCAGGTTGAGTCCGTAAAGGTCTTGGCGGTGCTGGCTCCCTTCAAGGATCGGTTTGTTCGCCTTTATGGCAGAGGAAGGGAAGGGGATCCGAAGACGGAAAATGATCTGAGAAACAGGGATTGGGCAGAGCTATCGATCGGGCTAGGGAACCTAATAGCTTTGGCCGACGTGTTTTTAGTTAACGAGGGAGACATGGAGACTTTCATGCAGAAAGCTACTTCCAAGCTTAAGATGTGGAGGGACCAAGGGGATCCCTAGAGGCGAAGACAGATAGCGCATCCGCTTGCGATTTTCAGGCCGAGGGTGTGGTCAGCCGCCAGACGCCGTTTTGGTCTTTGTAGACGAGCGTTGCTTTATGCATTTCGTCGAGTACCTTTTTCTGGGCAGGACTTAGCTCCTCGACCTCGTTTTCCGTCCTTGGAAGGCTTGCGATTATGGCATCGTAATAAGGTCTGTAAACCAAGACCCTGTCCTCGTCCTCGCCTATTATCTTTACAACCCCCTTTTCTTCTAGGTCTCTAATCTGCGATATGGGCTTCCTTATTCTCGATAGGGGGTATGCGCCCACGCTCTTGATGAAGTTAAGGAAGCTGTCCGACGGTCCTACCGCACCTTGGGCTCCCTGGGGTTGCTGCCTGTAACTGCCCCTTGATGAACCCCTTATTGGGGACGTGGGTATAGATATCCTGGGGCGTTGTGGCTTTGGAGTTTCCTCCTGTTCCTGTGCTTCCTTTGGTTCCTCTATTTCCTCACCTTCCTCTATTTCTCCAAAATCTTCTTCTCCGCGCTCAACCCTAGGCTGGGGAGCGCGCTCCTTTTCTTCCTCCTTTGGAGCTGAGAGCATCTCTTTTATCTCTGAAAGGGTATCTTGGATCTCGCCCAGCCTTTCCCATATGATCTCCATCGAGTCCGCCTCGTTGTCCTTTTCTTGTCCGAGGTTCTTTATCACTTCGTCAAAGGAGAGCTTCCTGCCCTGCTTCGCCTCCAGTTGGAGCCTTACTTGCTCGAGATAGGAGTATGTCTCGTCGCTTAACTGGACCTCTTTTACCATAAATTAAAACTTCTATCAAATATAACCGTTCCCTTTCCAACTCGAAGCGGTATATCTTAACTTACGGTCGCGCCGAGCCTTTGTGCCTCTTCCTTTACCGCCTTAATGGTTTCCTCGGCTTTCCTCTCTGCCTCCTGCCTGTTAGGCGAGGCGTACTCGACGTGTACAAGCATGCTGGGCTTATCCACCGTGCCTCCGGGATGCGTCTTCACGTATAGGGCGCTGTCTGCCCTGACCAGGTTTTTTATGTAGGGCGCGAGCGACGCTTCAAATATTCCAGTTATCCTTAACTCTCTTTCTGCAACGAACAGCCTTTGCTCCTTTACCAATATTGGCAGCAGGTGCTTTTCGAACATGGCCTCCATCTCAGATGGGACGCCTGGCAACACCATAATGACCGTCTTGTGGTCGCCGCCTCCAACCTCGATCCACGCTCCAGGCGCCACACCTACGGGATTGTCAAGTTCCCTGCATGGATTTGGCATGTAGGCCATTTTTTCCCTCTCGGGGGTAAGGGGCGCGTTCTCAGAACGGATCTTCTGCAGAATCCAGCTTAAGGCCAAGTCGCTCTTCTTAAGGGGCAGCCCCACGGCCTTCGCTATGGCCGCCATGGATATGTCGTCGTAAGTTGGACCTAAGCCGCCTGTCGTTATTAGGTACTCGGGCTTTCTCGAAAGGCTTTCCCTGACCGCTGCCACGATCTCTTCCTCGTTATCGGCCACCACGGTTATCCTCTTCACGGAAACACCTACCAACGACAGCCGTCTGGCTATGTAGGCGGCATTTGTGTTGACGACCCTTCCTGTTAGTACCTCGTTTCCTATGGTAAGTACCTCTGCCTTTATGGCCTTGGAGTTTTCAAGAGCACTCAAGGCGATTAAATACATGCCAAAGGTTATAAGGTTGACACGCGAAATGTGGCGCCTTTGCTTAATGCAAGATAAAGGAGGCCTTAAGGCGGGGTTGACCAAGAGTTAAATACGGGGCTATGTAGATCCTATGAGCGCCGATATAGGATCCGTACTGAAGGAGGTCGAGGCCCGTGTAACACCAAGTGAAGAGCTCGTAGCTAGGGTGATGCGCGTAAGGGATGAGGTATTTAGGCGCCTTCAGCCTTTGGCAGTAGACTTCAGACCTGAGCTTGAGGGATCCGTGGCAAAGGGGACTTGGCTAGCGACAGATCCTGAGCTTGACGTTTTCATGATCTTCCCAACGAGCGCAAGCGAGGACAGCATGGTTAACCGCGTCATGGAGGTTGGAAAGGCGGTATTTGATAAGTGGGAGGTAAGCTATGCCGAGCACCCTTACGTAAGGGGATGGATAGATGACGTGCCCATTGACTTGGTGCCCTGTTATGGGGTCAATTCCCCCTCAGAAATGAGAAGCGCCGTTGACCGCACGCCGTTTCACACGCGCTTCGTCAACCAGAGCCTGAGCCAGGAGCAGAAGAGAGACGTAAGGATACTGAAGGCTTTCTTCAAAGGCATAGGGGTTTACGGCGCGGAGATAAGGGTGAGAGGATTTTCGGGTTACGCTTCAGAGGTACTCATTTACCGCTTCGGCAGCTTTCTTAACCTCCTTAAGAATGCCCAGAAATGGAAGGGAAAGGTGAACTTGGGCTGGAATTGTGAACCGGATGCCCTGGGGATTCCGGATCCAGTTGACCCATCTAGGAACGTCACGGCGTCCGTATCAATTAGAAGCCTTTCAACTTTCGTGGCCGCTTCGGGATTCTTCCTCAGGAGGCCGTCTTTGCGCTTCTTCTGGCCAAGTGGCGAGAAGGCGAACGTCAGACTGGATCAGGTTCTGGTCTTGAGGACAGGTAGACCAAGTTCCATCGACGACATCTTATGGGGTGAGATTTGGAAAGCTGCGGATAGCATGAGGAAGCAGCTGGCCAAGGAAGGCTTTACGGTCTTCGATGTAGGCGCCCACGCTGGGCCCGACTACGTGTGCTTTGCGTTTTACCTGTCCTCTAAAATGCGCGCTACAGCTTATCTTATGGAGGGGCCACCAGTTAACCTGATCGAGGATTCCATTAAGTTTGTTGACAAGTGGTCCTCTCACGAACAAACCCTGAGGGGTCCCTGGGTTGGCGATGGAAGGTGGCTCGTGGTCAGAGCGCTTGGAGGAGATGCCAAGGACGTGCTCGAGGCGATGCTTAAAAAAGAGCTCAAGCAGCTGGCCTTGGGAGATTTTGAAAGGCAAATCAAGAGGGGCTTCCAGGTGGGGTGGGCTACTGACGCGATTGAAAGTTGTGATGAGGAATGCGTGCGCATGCTGCGCTCCTTCGCAGGCCTCAAAGAGCCGTGGGTTCGGCCTTGAACATTTCGTTGGGATTGGCTTGGCGCGCAAATGCAAAACGGTTATATTATCCTTTCCTTATGAAATGGGGCCTGTAGTCTAACCTGGTAGGATATCGAAAGACCTAATGCCGCCCTTACACGGCAGAGGTTCCGGTTCAAATCCGGACAGGCCCACTGGTTGCTTAGGCCGAAGATCAGGCGCAAGGTACCTCGTAAAAACGTTTATAGCGCCCCTTTCCAATAGACTTGAGGCCAGGGGGTGCCTTAAGGCTGAGAGGTCCGATGGACCAACCCCTTGAACCTGAACTGGACAATACCAGCGTAGGGAATGGCCAGCTATTAGGGTTGGTTTGGATCAGGCTCTTGGGTCCTCCTGCCTCGGAGAGAAAGAAAAATGCAAAGAAGCAAGTGGTCCCTTAGCCCGGCGCAGTACTCCGTATTGTTGAGCACGGCAACAAGCATGTTTCTTTGGGGCGTGATAGCTTCCATTGGTCCTTTAGCGGCCTCTGGAAAGCTTGTCAGCACTTTATCATCACCTTTCAAGGTAACGGTGTTGCTGGTTGGTCCGCTCTTCCTTTTGCTTGGTGATTCCACCATTGGCGCCATGAGCGATAGGCTTGGAAGAAAGAGTATGTTCATGCTTACGATGCTTTCCTACGGCGTCGGCATGATGCTCATTGTTCTGTCCACGTACCTTACCAGCTTCCTAGGACTGGTGATCGGGCTAGCACTATCTGAGTACGGCATCGGCGGAGAGGAACCTCCCTCGCTTTCCCTCATAACGGAGACTTTTTCGACCGATAGCAGGGCTTTCTTTCTCACCTTTTCCACGAACTTCGCTAACATTGGAGCGGCCTTCATATCAGGCCTTCTTTTGGTAATGCCTTCGTCAGGTACCGCCTACGTGATGCTTGGCACGGGGGTCGCCATCTTAGTGGTGCTGGCTGCCGTAAGGCTAGGCATGCCTGAGTCATACCGGTGGTTAAAGGAAAAGGGCCGCAGCGATGAAGCTGAGAAAGAACGCTCAAAGCTCAACATAGCTGACGAGGGGATCGTCATAAAGCATCCTGGCTATTTAATCCCAGTGATCGCGTTAATACTCATGGGCGTTTCTCAGTACCTGACCTACGGGCTGATGTCCTTTGTGATTGGTCCTTACGAGTTTAAGTCCGTCACCTTTGACGAGGAGATAATACTTTACTCAAACCTTGGTGCAGCCGTAGGTGGCGTTATAGCTGCCTACACGATTAACGCGTTTTCTAGGAGGTTCTTCGCACTTTGGACGTTCCTCGGCGGCTTCTTGAGCACGATTGCCATAGCTCTCCTATCGAATAGACTTACGGACGCCCTGGTCTTCTTTCCGTTGTTGTTCTTTAACATGGTGATGAGCGAGTTCGCGTGGGCCGCCAGAGTAACACTGGAGCCAGAGTCTTTTCCAACAAAGCTCAGGGGCACGGCCATAGGCCTGATAAGGATATTTCCCATAGCTACCTACGAGCTTTCGGTTTACTTCACAAGCAACCTCAGTTTGCTCCAATACGTGATGTATAACCTCGTGCTTTGGGGAATAGGAGTACTTGGCGCTGGGTTATGGACCGTAAAGGGTTTCGAGACAAAGAACATAAGCCCGGACTACGAAAGCCGATCCGGACTTTTTTTAGCTTTTTGTTTTGGCTTTTGGCGAAAACCCGTTGGGCGTTAATTAGAATCGCTGCGAAACGCATAACTATTCGTGCGCAATTTGCACAGAGTGTTGTTTATAGATGGCAACAGGCCGGGGTCATTGCATTACAGATGGTCAAATAAGCTTGAGCCGATTGCGGAGGTCAACCCGGGCGAGGAGTTCAGGCTCGCAATTCCGGATTCCTCAGGAGGTCAGATAGCGGAAGATTGGACAACCGAGGATATGGGCAAGATCGACGAGAGTAAGTTTGATGGAGCGCTTGGCCCCATTTACGTGCAAGGTGCAAAGAAGGGAGATGTGCTTGAGGTAGAGATAAAAGAAATACGCATTGCAACGTGGGGATGGACGGCCATACTGAGCGACTTTGGCGTGCTTAAGGGCGTTTTTCCTAACAGGCTTATCCTATGGAGTTTGAACAACGGTTACGCAATTAGTAGGTCAGATTTCTTAAAGGGAGTAAGGGTTCCCCTAAGGCCCTTTCTGGGAGTTATCGGCACTGCTCCCCGCGATTACGAGTATCCCATGATTCCGCCTCAGAGCTTTGGCGGTAACATGGACAACCCACTTCTTGTGGCTGGTAGCAAGCTTCTTCTTCCCGTTAACGTGGACGGTGCGCTTCTATCCTTTAGCGATCCCCACGCGTCGCAGGGAGAGGGGGAGGTGTGCGGTACGGCCATAGAGACGAGAGCCGAGGTCCGTGCGATAGCGAGAATACGCCGTGACTTAAAACTCAGCGGTCCCTTGGCCATAGTCCCGGAAGAGCCTGCAGTAGGCCCCAGCTTGGTTGCCATGGGCATATCTTGCGATCTAAGGGAAGCCCTTAGGGAATCACTGAAAAGCTTGACGCGTTCCGCCGCGGCTTATGGGCTAAAAGAAGAAGAGGCTTACGTGCTTCACAGCGTGGCTGGGAGATTGAGCATAAGCGAGGCAGTTGATGAGCCAAACTACGTGGTATCATCTTATCTCCCGCTCGCTCTCTTCACCTCGCGCTCCTGACCACCCTTATCGGCTTTCCGGCAGCGAAGGCCCTCACGTTCTCCACGGTCT
>DSEZ01000019.1 GCA_011055275.1 Thermoprotei archaeon
GTTCTCCCATTGCGTTGCCGTATCAAGCCAACCGTTTATGACCGTGAAGGTCAATTTGAATGGCTGGCCGTTGGGCAAGTACCATTGCCCACCCTTCTTGTAGAGTCCGGCGCTTTCGAGTAGCTCAGTTGCCTTCGTTAGATTTGTCGTAAAGTTGTACATATCCTTGTATATCCACTTTGGTAGGCTAGCATAGTTAGGCCAGAAACCGGCGTAAGTCCACGGAACGTATAGCGTCATGTTGTCGGCGTTCCATGAATCGACCATCTCGGTTCTGTTAACCGCGTAAGCGAGCGCAAGTCTGACGTTAGTTATGTTCAACGGATAAACGGCCGGGTTGATCATCATATCGAAGTCTCCCATGTAACCGTCCTTCAGATAGAGCTTGAATCCAGTTTTGGCAATTACACCAAAGTTTGCAGGCGATTGCCCTGACTGTATCCAGCTTATCTTGTGGGCAAGTATTCCGTTCAATATCGTACCTGAGCCTCCAGCTGTCCACCAATAGATAACTTCACGATTGTAATCTTGCCACGTATGGTAAGGAAAGACCTGCGCCCACGCTTCCAATAAACTCCCTGGGTCAAGGTTCATTATAACATATGGTGGAGACACGGTATCATAATACGGTCCCAAGAACCAACCAGGAGCGACGAAGTGTTCGATGGTAGAAGCGTAGGCAAGAGCCTGAGAGGAGTTCATAGTCGTCAGATTAACCAGTATAGGCTTCCAGACTTCATACGGAGTACTTATAATGTTCTGAAGTAGAAGCCCTGGGATAGTAGGGGCCCATTCATTTAGGGTAAACTCAATCGTGTAATTGTTCAGTATGCGAAGCTTGCTAGCATTCAAGTAAGGCCAGTACCCATGGAATACCTTGGCTTCGATGTAGAAATAAGTGTAAACGTCCCAAGCGCTGAAGGGCATCGTCGCGCTACCATTGTACCAGTCGAGGCCCTTTCTCAGATAAACTATGAAGCTATCGTTAGATGGAAACTCCGATACGCCAGTCGCCAAACCTGGAAAAACACACCAGTTAATCCGTTATACCACATAAGCGGTGGATCGGAGGTCTGCACATTGACTGTAACATAATTTGCAACCGCAAAGGGATTCCACACGGGCATACTAGGAGAATAAAGCAAGGCGGCGCCAGTGGCAAGCACTATCTGCGGAAGCTGTTGAGCTGAAACAGGCGCGATGAAGCCGCCCATCGCGAGGATGCTGAGCAGGAATATGATTATTGAAGAAATCGCTCCGAATTTTTCAGAAGATTTTTTCATTTCCCTTCAGTTATTTTATCACAAAAGCTCTTAAGGATTTCGCGAAATGCCTTCGATTTGCTCTCCAAGAGCTTGTGATTCAGACTTACTCGTAACAGCATTAAAACAAAAAGCTCACGGCAAGAGAAGCACTTCCTAGCACCTGAGGCCACTCTTTTTTAACTACTGTATAGCATGTCCCAGAATTCGAACACTAGCCATGGCATTTCCGCGAAACCTCGCATAACGCAAGGGTTTTCTTCTACTTCGTCGCTGCGCATGCCGCGGCAAAAGAGTTCCCTCGCAGACCTCCTCGCGCACTCGAAAATGGCGTGACCGTTGCATAAAATGGGGCAATCGCTGATATGAGCAGAATCACAAGCGATACCCCAAACCCGTGGTTCTACGATCTCACCAGAACGGAGGCTTTCGGCCTAACGTCCATCGAATCAAAAACCGCGATGGTTAAGCTGTTAAGCCCCGCATTCAGCGGGCCACTGTACCTTATGCGGCTCTCCCGCTCAACCCAGTTCACGTACCACGCTACTAAAGGGCGGAACCCCTCCGTCCTGCCCACTGAGCCGCTAGGCGACGAGTTTGAAAACAGCAGGCCGTTGCTTAGCTACACGCTGATGCTTCCCCGAAACCTCGGAATACTCTTTCGTATGAATCTCAAGTTAGGGCCTCTCACCGCTTTTTCTTCCTAGTTTGCTCTTTTGTACCTTCACCCTATCTCAGTGCCCTTATAGTAGCTCGGTTAGCGCCAAGCTGGAATTTGATGAGCCTGCCATGAGCAACATAGTAAGATTTTCATTACGACAGCGCTTTACGCGCAGAGGGTTAGCACCGTGTCCGCTTTGTTGAAACCCACTTAAGTGCCATTCATGACGATCACGCTTTTTATAAGTCGAGTCCCTTGCAATTGAGCCATGGATGAATAACTGCTTGCCTTGCGTTCAGCCTCGTCAGCTCTGATACAAACCTTTGCTTGATTTCCTTCGCCACCTCCTTATTTTCATTTAGTACGTTTATTTGCTGTTTCGGGTCCGACGTCAAATCGTAGAGCTCGCTTTCAACTTTCCCAAAAGGCCTCAGCAGCCTTGGTTTCCCGTCGACCATCATGGTGTACTCTTCTTTTCCTAGCGCTGTTTCCGTTGAGGCCAGTATGAGGGACCACTTCTTGGTGGTCACAGTTGGCCTAACCCCTCCCAGCGCCCCGTGTATCAGAGAAGGTGTCGAAATCGCGACATCTCTCCATGGCACTCCCCTCGACTTGGCAAAAGGTAACAGCGATTTCCCTTCAACGCTTGAGCCCAAACCAGCAAGCTCAAGGATCGTGGCGGTCACGTCGGGAACTTGCGTCAGCTCTTCGATGGTTCCCTGCTCTTTCATTGGGTCAGGGAGCCTCAGCAGCAACGGGATGTGTGCTATCTCCTCGTAGA
>DSEZ01000020.1 GCA_011055275.1 Thermoprotei archaeon
TCTTGTTGAAGTCTTCTCTCAGCTTGACCTGTTCTTCCCTCAGCTGCATCATTTCTTCCCTCATGCTCTTCTGTTCTTCCGCCATCTTGTTGAAGTCTTCTCTCAGCTTGACCTGTTCTTCCCTCAGCTGCATCATTTCTTCGGCAAACTTTTTTTGCTCTTCAGACAACAACCCAAGGTATTCCTTGATGTTTTTTTGTTCTGCGAGCATTTCCCTCTGAGTTCCGAGGTTCAAGACTTCTTTGAGCTGCTCTGCTAGATCTGGGTTTTCTTTTATCTCTTTGATTACTTTCTCAGCGAAAGACACAATAATCATGTGGTTACGATTTATAAACTTATGCTTGTTTTATCCATGTTGATGAAAATATTGAGACTCATTTCCAACTTTTCATGCTAACTTGGGCGCGTTTTCCTGACAAGCGACGGGATTCATCATGAGATCTATTACGCACAGAGCAAGAGCGTAAATATGAGAAAAGGCATTATTCCATGGGTGGAATTTTCGGCTACGTATGTAGGAAACCCGCTGATGTTTACCTGGTTAAGGAGCGCCTTGCGAAACTTACCTACAGAGGCTACGATAGCGCTGGCATCGCTTACGAAACGCCTGAACATATAGTTGTTTTCAAGATCGTTGGAAACGTAGATTCCTCTGACATTCCCCAGCTGAAGGGCATTAGTTCTGACATAGCTTTAGGGCATACCCGTTATGCTAGCAGGGGATGGCCTTCTATTGTGAATTCGCATCCCATGCTTGATTGCAGCGAAAAAATCGCAGTTGTAATGGATGGAATAATCGACGATTACGACACGATAAAGGAAAGGCTAACGCGCGAAGGGCACAAGTTTACATCGACAACTGATGCCGAGATACTCCCTCATCTACTTGAAAACCAGCAGGACCTTTTAAGAGCGGTTCTAGACATAGTTTCCAGCGTTAAGGGAATGTATGCTTTCGCGTTCATGGTTCACGGAGAAAAGAAGATTTATGCGGCCTCCGTGGGGCAACCGATCGTTATTGGTCTTGGTGATTGTAATTTCGTTTCCAGCGACGTTAGCAGCCTCACAGGGATTTCTACAAAATACGCGATACTTCCAGAGAACTGTGCCGTCGTGGTATCGGCTGATGACGTCATGGCATACGATGTAAACGGAAATCCGGTCGCTTTGGAATTCGTTGACATGAAAAACGTGAGTCCGGCTAGCAAAGCAGGGTACGAGCATTACATGCTCAAGGAGATCTATGACGTACCTTCCGCTATGCTGAGCGCCGTTTCCTCGCTCATGGACAAGTATCTTGAGCTGGCAGGAATGATAGTTCACGGAGCAAAAAACGTGTACGTGATAGGAAACGGGACGAGTCTTCACGCTGGCCTTATTTCGTCATATTACTTTTCAGACGCTGGAGTAGACGTGAAGGTCGTCAGTGCGGCTGAGTTTCCCTATTACGCCCTGAACAATGTAGGGGTAGGATCAGTTATTGTGGCCATAAGCCAAAGCGGTGAAACGTCGGACGTGATAAGGAGCGTAAGGCTGGCTAGGCAAAGGGGTTGCGCAATAATAGGTGTAACGAACACCATCGGCTCAAGGCTTACCTCCAATTCAAGCATCTACCTTCCCATGACCGCTGGTCCAGAGTTGGCCGTGCCAGCGACCAAGACCTTCGTGGCGACCTTGGTTGTGCTTAGGCTCCTTGCTGCGTATGCTGGCCGTCAGGGCGGCGCCATAAGCACAGAAGAAATAAAGGAGATCGGAGATTCCGTGGTGAACCTATCTAGGTCCTTATCGCAAAAAATGCCCGAGCTTGAGGTAGAGGGAAATCACATAGCTGATGGGCTTTACGGCTCACCGGGCGCTTATGTTACAAGCAGTGGGATCAACTTCCCGGTTGCCATGGAAGGTGCGCTGAAATTCAAGGAAGCAGCCCTTGTTCACGCCGAGGGAATACAGCTAGGAGAACTTTTACACGGTCCCATAGCGCTTGCGAGCAAAGGTTACCCGGTGATAACGATAAAGCCGTCGGAGCAAGACGCGGAAGAGCTTTACGATAAGATAAGGCAAGTCGTCGAATTTCGCGGTGGAAAGATGATCGAGCTGTCCTCAGCGCAAAGGCTCATGGCTCCCAGAGAGCTATCTCCCATTGTGAATTCTGTCTCGCTGCAGTTCGCCGCTTACAAGCTCGGCCTGAAAAACGGCGTGCCAGTAGATACGCCGCCAGGGCTGGCCAAAGCCATGATCATGTAAGGCACCTCCTGGGGTATACGACGCCCTCTTGCTGCAGCTAACCGGTCTCGGTCAAAGCTTGGGACCTCATGAAGGCCTCTCCGTAAGAGAAGCCCATGGGTAAACCCCTAACTTTTCCCAATGCCCTAAGGTAGTCAAGTATGTAAGGGAAAACCTCGACCTGTGATGCGTAAAGCTTCATGGCAGCTACCTTATCGTCCATGTAATCGCTTATGTTGACTATCGCGCTGGGCTGAAGGAACAGGTCCCATACCTCGAAATAGTAAATCGCGCTTGGCGTCCACGGTTGGCCCAAATCGAGATAGTAAAGTTGAGTTGCGTGCCACGTCGCCTCGCTTACGACGGAAGACACCTCTGCGTGAAGGTGATGCCTATCACCTGGTGAGTGCGTTAAGATCATCGTTGGCTTAAATGACCTGATTTCGGAGACGACTTTTCTGACGACTTCTCTCCTATTGGATATCTCCGCTATATTCCAGCTTTCATGATCAAATCCGAGGAAGTCGGACACGCGATCAAGCTCGCTAAGACGGGTTGCTTGCCCGACTGCCTCATCGGTCGTCTCGGCAACGCTTTTGCCTCCCGGGTTAAAGACAACGACCCTTACTTTTCCTCCCTGCTTCACTGCCTTTCTTATGGTTCCACCACAGCCGATCACCTCATCATCTGGGTGAGCCACAAATACGAGAACTCTTGATAGGTCCATGCGTTATTACGGAGGGCTTGTTTACGGCTTTCGCAACTTCAGAAGGATCGCGTCGATTGCGCAGCAAGGCCACCCAAGGCACCACCTATGGCTGCCAAGAGTATGCCCGCAAGCGAGATAATCGCAAGAAAAACGCTGATACCCAGTCCTATTAGGCCGAAGGTGAAAGCGCCCACGAAGCCCGCTATGGAACCTCCCGCAAGGGCAAATGCCA
>DSEZ01000021.1 GCA_011055275.1 Thermoprotei archaeon
AACAGGGTGAAGGGAGGACTCTATACCTTCCAGGGAAGGTCATTCCAACTTCCCATAAATGAGGTACCCAGGGGGAACGCGCTGCACGGCTTCTTAACCGAAAGGGAGTGGAAGATAAAGGCCATATACAATGGATCTGACTATCTTTTTGGAGAAAAAGGGGCGAGCAGGGCCCCAAGGAGCGGGGCTGGCGTCGTCTTTTCATACGACTTCGCCTGCGATGCGGGCTACCCGTTTAAGTTCACCTCAGAAGCCGAGTACTCGATATCCAAGGACGGGCTCTGGGTTAGGCTCACCGTAACGAACTCTGGAAAGTCGGACATGCCAGTGACCATGGGAACCCATCCCTACTTCCTGGTGGACGGAAAGCTTGAGGAGTGGACCCTCGAGGGCAAGTCAAAAGGGAGGTTCAAGGCGGTAGACCTCATACCAACGGGAGAACTGGAAGACGTAAGCTTCACCGGAAAAATAGGCCCTAGGGCCTTCGACGAGTGTTACGTGGCGGAGGGCGATGTGAAGCTCTATGGGAGGAGGAAAGGGATAAAGATCAAGCTTAACGAGAACCCATACGTCCAGATCTACACCCCACCGTCGCGCGATTCCATAGCCATAGAGCCAATGACCGCTATTGGCAACGCGTTCAACAACGGCATAGGGCTTAAGGTGCTCAAGCCCAAAGAGAGGTTTGAAGCCACCTACGAGGTCATTCCCTTCTCCCCCTGAGCTTTCCAGAGGGATTCAAAAACCTCAAGGGATTTTTGATCGTCGCAGTCCCAGACCTCCTGGGCCGGAGAGTAGATCAAGCTTTCCCACCGCAGCTCGACGTCGGGAGGAGAGAGCGAAAGCTCCAGAAGGTCTATGAGGCTCACGGAGGTCACGGGTTCGCTCTCCTTGACGTCGAAGCCGAGAGAGGAAAGCTCCTTTCCGCTCACCACCACGTTAACCACAGGTCCCTCCACGTCCTTCATCATCTCGAGGAGCTTGCGGGTAACTTCTTTGGTGAACAGGGGCATGTCGCATCCCACCACGAGCGCTCTCCTCCAACCCACGTGAGATGATGCCCATTTCGCAACGTATCTTAGGTCGGCCACGTATCCTTCTCCGGGGGTCTCCAGAAGGCTAACGCCATCCACCATACTCGCGTAAGCGGCCGAGCACGCGGTCCTAATGGAGAAAGCAAACAGAACGCTAAGGCCCGACCTCCTAAGCGCTTCCGCAACCCTCTCCGCAAGGGGCTTGCCGTGAAAGAAAATGCAGCCCTTGTCCCTTCCGCCGAACCTCTCCGCTTTTCCTCCGCACATCACTATCGCTCCGTCGGGAAGCGACAAGGCGAGGTCACCTCAGCGCCTATGACTTGTAAGCAAACCCATCACGAAGAGGACCAGACCGATCAGGAGGAGGGAGAGACCGGCCGAGAGGTAATACGAAGGTACCGGAAGGGTCTGAGTCGTCATGACCGCGGTCAGCTTTCCGCTCGCATCCGTTGAGTTAACGACCACCCACATCGAGGAGAGCTTGTAGCTGGGCGTAACCTTCACGTAACTGACCTTTCCTCCTGAAAGCTGTTGCTTTATGATGGGTCTGAGGTTCGCCAAGGACTCGACGGTAATAGTAGAGATGCCACTGTAGCTCGCTGGCCTTGACGCGGCCGATGGTAAGGTGCTATTGTAGACAAAGCCGGTGAAATTCGAGGGAGGTCCAATCAGCAACACGTTACTCCCATTAAAGATAATTAGCTCAAAGCCTCCGCTGACCTGGGTGGCATTCGCTTCTATTACCGCCTCCGAGGTGTTATAGTTAAATCCGAGCCCTCCAAGAGCCTTCGGATCTCCCGGCGCCAGCGTCGCGGACACCCTTGCCGACGAAACGGTGTAAGTTGGAAGCTGCGATGCCAGTATCAGCGGAAGCGCCACCATCATGACGATCAGGCCGTACCTGTAGTTCAAAGGTCGATCACCCTATCAAAGGTCATAAAGGCTATTATCAGCAGCGCCACACCCAGTGCCGCCGAGGTGGCCGTCAGAGCTGCCGCAGTGGTCGCGCTGACCGAGATCGAGAATGACCTAAACATCCTACTGTAGTGTGCCGTCCACAACTCTAACGGGTTGAGAACGGAGAGGGCGTAAAAGAGATCTGCGTTGCCTCTCTCCGCGTAGAATATGGCAAAGGCGTTCGCGAACTCCGATCCGAAGTAAAGGGCAAGTCCAGCGATGAGGGATGTTGAGCCCTTCTTCGTGGCAAGCGCCACCAGAACCATGAGCCCTATTATCACCATCATTCCAGAGGCCTCTGCTCCCCAGTAAAGCAAGAGCACTCCCCAGTCTGAGAAGTGAGGCGCGAAAGCGAGCGCCACCGGAAGAGGGGCGACCATGAACATGACAAAGGGGATAAGAGCGCCCGAGACCAGCTTTGCCGCCAAGTACTTGGCCCTGCTCATGGGGAAAGTCAGGAAAGTGTTTGTTATCCCCTTCTCGAGGTCGGCCCCAATCCCGAAGGAGACGTTCTTCAGTATGAGTATCAGGAAGATAAAGCCGGCCAGGCC
>DSEZ01000022.1 GCA_011055275.1 Thermoprotei archaeon
AAAACGGCGGCCCTTTTGGATCCCGCCCTTGTGCCCACAACTCTTTTAGATAGGGAAGGGGAGTGGTACGTCCGCATAGCAAGGGTGACGCCCAGAGGAAGCGATCTATATGCGGCAAAGTTTCACAGGGCAGCGATCGCGCCTTACTTCGTTGAGGTGGTCGAGGGCGATGAGCGTTCGATCGAGGACCTTTTCGATGCCCTTTTCTCCGATTCTCTTGATCCTCACCTACCAGGCTATCCACATGGGTTAATCGACGCTGATAAAAATGCCAGAGTTGGTATGCGTGAGGCAGAGCGCCTCAGGGAAGAGATCCTGCGGGTGATGGAGCCAGAGCTGGCCAAGGGCATAGTGCGTGGTGAAAGGACGCTTGGAACGCACGACCTTTTAAATGCTCTAAATTCAATGTAAGCCATGGATGACGAAGTCGGAGTTATAGCTGGAGGGGCTTTCGGGGAGATAGTGCTTCGCAAGGACAGCGATAAGGATTTGGAGCTGGGGCAGCTGCTCGTCTACGAGAAGGGCAATAAGAAGCTCATATTGAAGGTCGTGGATCTAGTCCACGGCTCCACGCTGCCTCAGAGCTCGGTCGACATGGCACAGGGTTACGCGAGAGAAGAGGGAATGCCACCTCTGTCGGTATACGAATCAGACGAAAAGGTATCTTACTTCACGAAGGCGATAATGAAGCCGCTTGTTGAGATAAGGAGAGAAGGCACCGCGCAAACGGTCATAGCTCCCAAGAGTCTACCAGAATGGTGGGAAGCGGTAAGGATCGCTAGGACAGAGGACCTCGACTTTTTGCAAGAAGAGGGAGCGTTATTGGGGTACCTTAGGAACGGCTCAAGGGTGATGAACATCGAAGTCAGGATCCCTCCGGAAAAGCTAATAGCGCATCACGTTATCATAGCGGCCAGCACCGGAAAGGGCAAGAGCAACTTGGTCAAGGTCGTGCTCAGCTCTTTAGCGCAAGAAGGATGCTGTGGCGCATTTGTCATAGATCCTCATGGCGAGTACTGGGGATTTCATGAGGAAGGGCTGAAGGGCCTCGGCGAAAAGGTGGTGCTGCTCTCTCCGGACCCGCCTCCAGGAGGTATAACCCTGAGGATCCACGTGGATTCGCTGCTTCCAGAGCACTTCTCCGGGATAACGAACTTAAGCCCCGCACAGGAGGAGGCGCTCCAGATGCTTTGGAAGCAAAAACATGGCAAGGGGTGGCTTTCCACGTTTCTTGGTTCTGATGTATTACCTAATATGAATACTCAGGGAGTTCGTGAATCAACGCTTGAAGTCCTCAGGCGCAAGCTCAGGCTCATACTTTCATGGGAAGACGATCAAGGGATTTTCACGATAAGTGGAGGCGAGAAGACGGTAAATCAGATCGTGGACTTTCTTGAGGATAGGAAAACGGTGATAGTGGACACGTCATCGCTGGCTGAAGGCGCGGAGCTTTTGATATCGAACGTGGTGGCGAGTGAGGTGCTGAGGAGGCACGAGCGCGCTAAGGCTAGGGGAACTTTGGATCAGCTACCACCCGTTGGAATAGTCCTTGAGGAGGCCGCCAGAGTTCTCGGAGAGGGGATTGAGCCTAACGTGCTAGAGAGGATAGCAAGAGAGGGACGTAAGTTCAAGGTTGGTCTCATAGCCGTTACGCAACTTCCCTCGCTTATACAGAAGGAACTGATAGCGAACATGAACACCAAGATAATACTTGGAAATGAGGCGAGGACCGAAAGGGATGCCCTCATAAATTCATCGCCTCAAGACCTTTCTAATGAAGATGAAGAAATAGCGCAGCTGGACGTGGGAGAGGGCATAGTCGCAAGTTCATTTCTCAAGATGGCTGTCCCCATAAAGGTACCTCTATTTGAAGGTATAAGAAAAAGCGAGAATAAGGATAGGCCGAAACTGGCGTTAAGTGCTAGGCCAGAGAGGCGAGCGCTTTATAAACTCGAATAGACCCTTGGGATATTAAATCGTTGAGATCACGGTAAAAACGTCGAATTACGCGATTTAGGTCCAAGGTCGTTTGGTTTAGACAGTTTTACTCTAATGAGGTTAAGGGGGAGGGGAACGGAAGTCCCCTTAAGGAAACGGGAGCCCCCCTCACGGAAGTTCCACGAACCTCTAACCGTAGAGGAGCCCGTTGCGGTGGCGTCCTCCAGCGATCAAGCCGCTCGCGCGTGCGGGCGGCAAGGCGAACGTCCCCTGCGGTTGCCAAGCGATGTGAAGCGCCGTCCTTTATGGCAAATGGTTCACGTGAGCGAGAGAGGTTCCCGGGATAAGCCTAAATCTGTAACCGTAAAGTGGATATGCGGTACATATTCGTCACAGGTGGAGTTATGAGCGGGCTTGGTAAGGGGGTTGTATCTGCATCAACCGGTATGTTGCTCTCCTCTGCTGGCTTTAAGGTATCCATGATGAAGATTGATCCTTACCTTAATGTAGATGCAGGTACGATGAATCCTTATCGCCATGGAGAAGTGTTCGTGACGGATGACGGAGGGGAAACCGATCTTGATCTGGGTACTTATGAGCGCTTTCTCGATAAGAACATGGGTAAGGAGAACAACCTTACGACGGGAATCGTTTACAGGGAAGTGATTGAGAAAGAAAGGAGGGGAGATTACCTCGGAGAATGCGTTCAGGTAATCCCACATGTGACAGATAATATAAAGGAAAAAATAAGGACAGTAGCCACAAAGTCGGGCGCGGATTTCTTCATAGTTGAGGTAGGAGGGACCGTAGGAGACATAGAGGGGCTGCCTTTTTTAGAGGCCCTGCGGCAGATGAAGCTGGAGCTGGGAAAAGATGCGTTTTTTGTTCACGTGGCTTACGTCCCGTATTTGGAAAGCACTGGCGAGAGCAAGACAAAGCCTGCCCAGCACTCGGTTCAGGCCCTCAGGGAGATAGGGATACAGCCTGATGTGCTTGTTGCCCGTTCACCTAGGGCCATCGGTGATGAAGAAAGGGCAAAGCTTGCGCTGTTTTCGTCGCTGCCCGTTGAAAGAGTTATAAGAGTTCCTGATATGCCCTCTATTTATCAAGTCCCGCTTTTGCTTGAATCGCAGGGATTTAGGGACATAATACTGGGACAGTTTAGCTTGAAGTCCTTATGGGAAAGCGACCTTCCGCTTAAGCTTTCATCAACCTTCACGGGCCTGCAAAAAGGTCCCAAAATCGGAATGGTGGGAAAGTACGTTAAGCTGAGGGACGCTTACGTCAGTATAGTGGAGGCGCTCAAGCACGCTGGGGCGAGATTGGGTTTTGAGCCTGAACTCGTTTGGATAGATGCTGAGGATGTGGAAAAGGGTAATGGTCTCTCGGGATTTCCGGACCTGAACGGCGTGATGGTGCTTCCCGGCTTTGGTAAGAGAGGAAGCGAGGGTATGATAACCTCGATAGCCGAAGCGCGGAAGCTGAAGCTTCCCTTCTTGGGCATCTGTTTCGGCATGCAGCTCGCAGTGGTGGAATTCGCAAGAGAAAAGCTGGGGCTTAAGGCGAACAGCACCGAGCTCGATCCAAACACGCCAGATCCCGTGATAGATCTGCTTCCAGAGCAGAAGAACTTGAAGGACATGGGTGGAACCATGAGGTTAGGAGGGGCAAACATAAGGCTCATTAAGGATACAAAGCTGTTTGCTATGTACGGAGGAAGAGATCCAAGGGAAAGGCATAGGCACAGATACGAGGTCAATCCAAAGTACTGGGAGGCACTTCAAGCAGCAGGTCTGGTTTTTTCGGCGTTTGACTACGAGGGAAAGAGAGTCGAGGCCATAGAGGACCCATCGCTTCCGTTTTTCGTTGGAACGCAGTTCCACCCAGAGTTTAACAGTAGGCCTATGAGGCCCTCCCCTCCTTATTTGGCCTTTCTTGAAGTTGCTGCCCGGCACGATAAGGTGCTGAATTCAGAAAGCGCAGGCGCCTTGAGGCGA
>DSEZ01000023.1 GCA_011055275.1 Thermoprotei archaeon
CACGGAGAGAGCGGGGATGGCGCCGAAGCCAAGCATGAGCCTCCATATGAGATCGGCCTTGAGCGAAAGAGACATGAGCCCAAAGGCGACCACTATGCCCGCTAAGATCCCGAATCCCTGCATGGCAAAGACCATGGCCGTCAGCTGTCCCCTGTTCCTCCTTCCCGAGTACTCAGCCATCACCGTCGCGCTGGTAGGGTAATCACCTCCTATGCCGAAACCCATTATGCCGCGCATGAGCAACAGTATGTTATACGTGGGCGAAAGCGCGGAGCCTATGGCACCCAGAGAAAGTATGAGCATCTCAAGGCCGTAGACGTACTTTCTTCCAAATAGGTCGCCCAGTCTGCCGAAGAGCAAGGGGCCCAAAAATGCCCCAAAAAGCGAGGCGCTGGTCAGCATGCCTTCCTCGGCATCGGTAAGGTGATAGACCTGAGTCAGAAATATGAGCGCCACGCTGATTATCCAGAGGTCATAGGCATCCGTGAAAAAGCCCATGCCAGACGTGACCCATACCTTGAGGTGGAAGCCTTCCGTTGAGAGCTCATCAAGCGGCCTCAGCACGCTCGTCTTCTCCATAAGAACGCCGTCGGAGCCCTTAATTGTCTTTCGGTTTACACAAAAGGACCTCATTTGCTTTGGGCCGAGGTGCACTTACCGATCGCCCTTAGCAGCTCGATGGTTATGCCTATTCCCTTCTGGACATCTGGATCGCCCATTGCCTTCATGAGTCCGCCAAGCCCCAGCGGCTTCGCGCTCTTGAGCTTATCCACGCCAACGTTCTTTGCCACGCACCCTCCCACCTCCGATATGGTGGCCTTAAGGTTTATGACGTCCTCAGCGCTGAGCTGGCGGGCAGCGCCAAGGCTTCCGTCCAGAAGGACCGCGAGAAGGCGGTAAAGCGCAGGTTCCTGGAAAAGGTACTGAAGCAGTTCATCCATTTTCTTGATGGCCGTTACGGCCACGTCGAGCGTGCCGCTTTTCTCTAGCTCTATGAGATCGGCGAATAGTGCCCTCAAATCCTCGTCCGATATTTCGGGCGCTTCGGTAATCCTAACCTCCTGTGGTTCCTTTTCGCTTTTTTCTTTCGACATCGTAATCACCTACATAGAAGTTAACAGGAAGCTCCTATAAAACATGTCCTTCACGTACTTGCCCAGCGGTGACGTCAGGACGCTGTAGCAGCTTCCTATCCACTTTAAGGCACCGTTCTCCTGGGTCATGTCGCAGTTTATAACCAGCCCCAAGTCCCCGTAGTCCATGGCGCAGACCATAGCGTTTATCTGACCCGGGTCCACCGGCTCTCCCAAGATCTCCCCGCTTATGACAGAAGAACTGGCCAAGGAAGTGAAGTGAACGGGAACGCCGGCCGTAGGTAAGCCAAGAACCGGCATGCTGTGCTCTCCCGGAAGGAAGACGTCGTCGTACTTGGTGCTCCTGCCCGTGAGCGGATTTGCATCAGTCCAGTCCCCCATGGGCGTGCTCTTGACGAAGGGCGTCCCAACGAAAGGCGACGGCACCTTTATGGGAGGTACGGTTATCAGAAGGTCGTACGGGAACTCCTCTCCCTCCATGACCACGGCCTTCTTGGAGTCATCTACCTTTACTGGCTTTTTCCCACCTACGTAAGTTATGCCGCGCTTTTGGAACTGCTCGTTGGTTATCTTCACGGCCTCCGGGCCAAGGGGCTCGATAAGGTTCTTGAAGGGGTGAACGAGCGTTATGCTCACCTTATCTCTTATTCCCCTCTTTCTGAATATGACATCCAGCTGATTGGCGATTTCGAAGGGATATATCCCACACCTGTACATGGGGCTTGGCGTGGAGATGACCACTTTGCCCCCTCCAAAAGACGAAAGCGCATCCCTCATCTTCAAGCTTCCTTCCAGCGTAAAGTTGTGGTATCCACTTGCCAAGTTATAAGTTTCGAAGTCAAGCTCAGAGCCCAAACTCGCAAGCAGGTAATCGTACTGAACGTCCCCGGAATCCGTTATGACCTTGCGATTATCCGGATCAAAGCTCTTTATCTTTGCCTTCACGAACTTCACCCCTCTTTCTTCAAGCCTAGAAAGAGGTAACGAGATCTCGTCAGGTTGCATGTCCCCTAAGGCCACATTGGCAAAATACGGAGGGAAGAGGTACTTTTCGTTATCGCTTATGAGCACTATATTCGCCTTGCCCTTGAGCCGTTCTGATAGGCGCTTTGCCGCTACAACGCCTCCTACTCCGCCGCCCGCGATAACTACCGTCTTCATGTCATCGTGTTCACCGGTCCCTTTTACGCTTATGGTGTTTTAGCATCCGATGAGCCTCATACATAGCGCTTATAACGACGTTATCGTATGAATTCATGACAAAAGTAGTTTTTCTGATAATGAGCGGAAAGGACGATCCGGAAAAGTTCTCGCTGGGTCTAACATTCGCCGAAAGATCCTTTGACGCGAAAAGGTACGAGGACGTAAAGGTGCTTTTCTTTGGACCAAGCGAAAGCTACATCGCGGAGGCTCAAGATAAAGAGCTCGAGGCGGTTAACCGGTTTATAAAGAAGGGAGTAATC
>DSEZ01000024.1 GCA_011055275.1 Thermoprotei archaeon
ACGTCAACGTATGGAGCGTAAAGCGCCACGTTTTGCTCATTTATGAGACCAGAAGCCTCCAGTATCACCTTTTCCCTCAACTTGCTTTCCCTAAGTAGGGAGTCGGCCAAGCGAACGGATTGTGGAGAAAAGTTGTCCAACATAACTATGTCAACACCAAGGGATGCCGCCCTAACCGCCTCCTTAGGGCTGGAGACCTCCACCTCTATCCTCTGTACAAAGGACGCCATGGCCTTTGCCTTCGTTATGGCCTCTTCAAGGCCCAAGATCCTGATGTGGTTATCCTTTATGAGGATCGCATCGCTAAGGGAAAAGCGGTGAGGATCTCCCCCTCCCACCATCACAGCCTTCTTCTGCAAGTATCTCAAAAAGGGCGCCGTCTTTCTCGTGGCGGCCACCCTTATCCTTGGGTTTACCTTTCTTGCCTCAACGATCACCCTTCTGGTCGCCGTAGCTATGCCGGAGGCCATGGACAGAACGTTGAGCATTACCCTTTCCGCCTTGAGAATGTCCCGAAGGGAGCCGCTTAGGACCATTATCAGCTCTCCGCTCCTCAGTTCAGCTCCTTCATCCTTCAGCTTTTTCACCGAAAGTCCCAGCAAAAGGGCCAACTCAGCAACCTCTTCGGAACCGGCCAAAACTAGGTCGCTTTTACAAACTATTTCTGCACTTCCAACCGTATCCGGGACGAGCTCGGCCGAGAGATCTAAAAATGGGTCGTCCTCCCTTATGGCGTCCAGCAGCCTGTACGCGAATAGCCTGGCCTCAATCAGTTGCTTTCACCTTTACGTAGACGTGGTAAGGAAAGGGGGGAGGATTGGGGTAGTCAGACCTCTGATGGGCTCCAACGCTGTCCTTCCTTGAAAGGGCGCTAACGGCGACAAGCCTCCCTATGCCCTTGAGCTCCCCTGCAGCGCGCTCAAGCCCTCCTTCGCTTCTGACGATCCCTACCTCTTGCCACATAATTTTCTTTTCGAGCGCCGTCACGTTCCCGGCAACATCGACCTCAGCGCTAACCAAGATCACGTCTCCGTGCCCAGGGCTTGGGGAGCCAATATCTGCCTCGAGCCAAATTCCCTCGCAATAGCGCCTAATGGCGTCGGGACAAGAGTAGCCCTGCACTAGGGCCTGAAGTATGCTGTTGCTTGCAAGCCTGTTTGCGCCATGCATTAGGGCATTGCCCGCTTCTCCGATGGCAAAGAGGCCCCTCACTGAGGAGCGTCCCAAGGCATCCGTGGCAACCCCGCCCATGGTGAAGTGAGCTGCAGGCGAAACCTCCACGAGGTCCTCGTCTGGATCCAAGCCGTGCCTTGCCAAGTAATTGGTAACGTTTGGAAACTTAACCCGAACGTCCTTTACCCTTGATAGGTCCAAGTACACTCTTCTTCCCTCTTTTATTTCTTCAAATATGGCCTTTGCCACGACGTCCCTTGTGGCAAGATCCCCGCGGGGATCGTACCTTTTCATGAACGCCTCGCCCCCGTCGTTGACTAGAGTTGCGCCTTCTCCTCTGAGCGCTTCGGTCAGAAGGAATGGTTGGCCGCCCAAGAAGGCCACGGTTGGATGAAACTGCACGAACTCCATGTCTCTGACCAGCGCTCCCGCGTTCAGCGCAATGGCTATGCCGCTTCCATCTCCGTCGTTGGTGCTGTACTCGTAAAGCCCAGAGTACCCTCCCGTGGCTAAGACGACCGCGTCCGCCGTGAGGTACTCCCTATCGGTTTGTAAGCCCACAACCTTCTCGCCGTTTGTATCTACGCGTATTGCCCGCGCTGTCTCCAGCTTTCCTGCAGCTTTTGTGAGAACTGACATGAGCTCCGCGCCTATGTCATCTGCTGCTTTTCCCCTTACGACCCTTGCCCTACTGTGGCCAGCTTCCATAGACCTCTCAGTGGCTGGATTAAACCCCAAGGACGTAATCCAGCGCATGACGCTCATACCCGCCCTCACAACGTAGCGGACGACGCTCTCATCGCATAAACCTTTTCCAGCTGTCAAGGTGTCCTTGATGTGGCTTTCAACGTCCTCTTCGCCGAGCGGTACGGCTACGCCTCCCTGTGCCTTCCAAGAACTTCCCCCTGAAAATTGGGCGGTGAGAGCCAAAACGTCAAATCCTTGCTCCTTAAGCCTAAGGTAAGCGCTCAGCCCTGCTATACCGCTGCCAACGACGATAACGCGCACCTAGGCCCTCACCTCGATTCCTAGGAGCTCGAAGGTCCTCACGATGGCCCTTCTTGCCCTTTCCGCTACGCCCAAGGGCAGAGATATCTCGTAAAAGCCTCCCTCAATCGAGGCCAATATGTCATCAAGGCTTATAAGCTTCATGAAGGGGCAAACGCCTTCCTCTGATACCGGTATGAAGTTCTTACCTGGGACCTCTCTCTTTAGCCTGTCTACCATACCAACTTCGGTTGCCACAACGAAATCCCTTGAAGGCGAGGAGGTCGCTATCTTAACCATTCCCTGAGTCGAGGCTACGCGAACGCCACTAGCGCCGAAGAGCTCGCGGGCGGCCGGGCACTCGGGATGAATGAGCAACTCAGCCCCTGGATAACGGCTGCTTACGGCCAGTACCTTATCCTTAGTTATGCCCGCGTGAACCCTGCACGTGCCCTTCCAAGTCACGATATCCCTTCCGGAGAGCAGCTTGACGTACTCCCCCAAGTTCAAGTCTGGCACAAGGAGTATAGGCACATCGGGCAGCGCCTTGACCACCTCCAAGCAGTTTGCAGATGTGCATACGTAGTCCGAAACCGCCTTCACGTCAGCTGAGGTGTTGACGTAGGAAACAACGAGACCTCTTTCGTTTTTTCTCTTCCACGCGATCACATCATCTACCGTTATGGAGTCAGCGAGGTCACATCCCAAGTACTTGGGCTCCTTTGGGACGAGGACCTTCTTGCCAAAGAGCGCGGCGGTCTCCGCCATGA
>DSEZ01000025.1 GCA_011055275.1 Thermoprotei archaeon
AGGGGTTAGGCCCTTCTTTTTGTCGCCTTTGTGCTCCGCGTAGCACTTCGCCCTTACCTCTAGGAAGTGGTTCCACGCGAACCTGCAGGCGCCGAAGCGCTTCTCCAGCAGTACCTTCTGCCTCTCACTTTGGATAGAGCCTTACTTTAGTAACCGCTATCATCGATTGTAAATAACAGGAACGACCTATAAATACATATGTGAGGGGGCTATTCATCCCGTCCCTTAAGGACTTCCGCCTCCTAAACCCCGTCAGAGTTAAAAGCAGCCCTTGGGCTTACGTGATGATGCGTCCTCACGAAATGCTCGAGATGGCGAGAGCTAGCAACGTGAAGTTGGATCCTAAAAGCGCCATGATATTTCTCAAAGGCGCTTCAGCGCACCTCGTGCTAAACGGGGATGGGTCTTACCCTCAGCCTGACCCCGAGGGAAGGTCGAGAACAGGTCTTTGGATGGACTACGTCGAATTGTTTAAGTCGATAAAGGTGACGCTTAACGGGACTCCGTTGGAAGGCCTTTGCCAGTGGGTCTACTGGGATCCCTCGTTCGCTGTATGGCTCTACGGTAACAACGGGTCGTCAGCGATGTGGTTTGAAGGCGACACCTTGAACGTTTACTTTGAGCTTAAGGGGCAGGTAGGG
The DNA here is from genome assembly GCA_011055275.1 of Thermoprotei archaeon. Lineage (GTDB taxonomy): Archaea > Thermoproteota > Thermoprotei_A > Marsarchaeales > UBA168 > UBA168. Next base: position 642 of record DSEZ01000025.1, read on the forward strand.
ATCGAGCTATCCCCTTCCATGAGGTTCATGTGGCCCGAAGGGAGTAAAAAAATGAGGGTAATAGGTCCGTCTCATGGAAGAGATGGCTTGAGGTTTTACGGTGCCCTGGAAGCTGGGCAAAGCGTTGAGGTGGTGGTGTCCTCAGATTCCATGAGATTTTCTGGGTGGTCGGCCACGGGAAGCGGACAGGGATTGCTCAAGGTTAGTGCCTCTTGGGCCGGAAGGAGAAAGGAACAAGTGCGCCTCCAGCCCGTCGCCCTTAAGACCGGATTGGAGGACGTGGATGCTGCTCTTGGCCTTTGTTCCTCGCTTTTGGTGAGATCCCATACGGATTCCTCGATAGGAGGGAGCTGGCTTTCAAGCCTGCCCGTGTTCTCATGGGTACTGGGCGCTGACGACTTATGGTGTTCCATGGCAGCTAACAGGCTTGGGCTTTATCGCTGGTCAAGAGAGGCCATTGGACTCATCGCAGCCTATCAAGTAAGGCAAGGGGACAGAAAGGGTCTCATGCCCAATGAGGTAACGCTGGATCCTCAAATGACGCCAGATAAGCTCGAGACGGGATACGCATCTGCACTCACGACCCCTTTGTGGGTCACTGCGCTGGAGGATTACGTGGCATGGAGCGGGGACTTCACGGTCTTAAAGGAGCATCGCGCAAACCTCGACATGGCTATGGAGTTCCTAACGAGCGAGAGGCGGTATGTCGGCGATCTATTCGCATGCGATCCCTCTTCGTTGCTGGTCGGATGGCCAGTTTCCATGTCGCTAGAAAGGGAAGGGGCATGTGTTGAGGTAAACGCTTTGGTGATAAAGGCACTAGACGATGCTGCCTCGCTTTACTCAGCGCTCGGAGACGAGCGTAGGGCTGACGAGCTTCACGTTAGGGCTAGCGAAATGGTGTCTTCCCTCTTGTCGTTTTACTCTCAGGAAGATGGTCTGCTTTGCGATCGCGTAGATAGGAAAGGAAAGAAGCACGTGGTCCTTTCTGCAATGTCGGTTGTGCCCCTTTCCTTGGGCATGTTGCCTGAGGACGTGGGAGTGGCGGTTATCAAGAGGCTTTACGGGCAAGACTTCATGACGCCTTGGGGCCTTAGGTCCATGTCTTCCAAGGATCCCAGGTACGACCCAAAGCAGTACTACATGGGAGCGGTGTGGCCGGAGCTCACGGCCCTTTACGCGCTAGGTTGCTATAGGTACGGCTTTCATCAGCTTGGATGGGAATCGCTGAATAAAGTGTTCAAGCTTTTGCTTTCAGGCGGCCCAGCTTACATCAGTGCCGCTTACTCAGGAGAGTCACCTGACCCCATTGGCCCCGCTTGGCATGTCGCCTCGTGCGCCCTAGCGCTTATGGCTTTCTTCGATGGCGTGCTGGGAGCTTCCGGCAATGGGGCAGATGTACCAAGCTTTGAGCCTCATCTTCCTGAGGAAGTAAAGGCAGTAAATCTGGAGTACGGCGATAGAAGAATAGAGGTGAGGTGATCTCGTTGCTTTATGCCTACACCGATGGGGCATCTAGGGGAAATCCAGGACCTGGAGCTGCAGCCTATCTCTTGGTTAAGGACGGAAAGGTGATCGAGAAGCGGGGCTTTTATCTTGGGTACTGCACGAATAACGAGGCAGAGTACACGGCCGTGCTGAGGGCTTTAGAAGCCGCGCGCAGGTTGGGCGAGAGCGAAGTGGTTGTTGTGTCGGATAGCAGGCTAGTAATATCTCAGCTGAATGGGCTTTGGGCGATCAGGAACCCGAGGATGGTGAAGCTCAACGAACAGGTCAAGTCACTTGTGTCCTCGTTTTCCTCGGTCACATTTGAGAACGTCAGGAGGGATGACCCCTTTGTGGCAGCGGCGGACAGCATATGCAACGAGGTTCTGGATATGGAGCAAGCCTAATTAGCCCCACCGCTTATGATTTTATGCCATACAACGAAAGGGAGCTTGTTGCGAAGTGCATGGGCATGCTTTACCAGAGGGGACTTGTAACTGCTACCGGAGGAAACGTTAGCGCGAGGAACGACGACAGGAGTTTCTACGTGACCCCCACGTCACTGCTTAAAGGGGAAATAACGGCTGAAACCGTTTCTCTGGTAGACTTTGACGGCAACGTCCTGGAGGGGCTTCATAAGCCCTCGTCTGAATGGAGGATGCACGCCTCCATATATCGCGCCTTTCCGGACGTGAGCTACGTGGTTCACGCGCACCCTACCTACGCCCTTGCCTTGGTTCGCAGGGGTCTCAAGTTCTCTCCGATCACGGAAGAGGCGAGCATACTTTTACCGGAGGGAGTCAGCGTGGTGGGAAAGATGGTGCCCGGAACGTGGGATTTCGCGGAAGCGGTCGCCTCTTCCCTGAAGGGGCATAAAGCTGTGCTCATAGAAGATCATGGAGCAGTCACGGTCGGTAAGGACTGCGTGGAGGCCTTTGCTCGCATGGACGTTCTGGAACAGAACTGCAAGATAGCGGTTCTCTGGCACCTGCTGCAAAAGCGATGACAGCCCATGGATTTTTCCTCAAAGGCACCACACCAAAAGCCTTACAAACGTCGGCCGTAATACTTTATGTATTATAAGCTCTTGAACCGGACGGGAGAAAAAATTCCCGAGATCGGCCTTGGAACGTGGGGAATTGGCGGGGCGACCTCGGCCGACCTCACGGCTGATGAGGCTTTTGTGGCTGCCATAAAGAATGCCATAGAGGCGGGGATGAAGCTTATAGACACCGCCTAGATGTACGGAGCTGGGCACACCGAAGAGCTGGTCGGGAGGGCCATAAAAGGTTACAAGAGGGATGAGGTTTTCGTCATAAGTAAGGTGTGGCACAACCACCTTAGAAGGGATGACCTGCTGGATTCCGCAAGGAAGAGCGTCCAAAGGCTTGGTACCTACATGGACCTTTTCTTGGTTCACTGGCCAAACCCCTCCGTTCCGCTTCAGGAGACCATAAGAGCCATGGAAGAGGTCGCGGAACAAGGGCTTACGCGCTATATAGGGGTGAGTAATTTCTCGGCGGAGTTGCTGGACGAGGCTCGGTCTTCCACTTCGAAGTACGAGATAGTGGCCGATGAGGTGAAATACAGCATAACCGATAGAGCTGCGGAGAAGGATGTCCTGCCCTATTGCGAGAAGAACAGCATAGCACTGATCGCCTATACCCCAATCGAGCATGGGAAGATAAGCGAAGGACCCATAGGGGATGCCCTTCAGAAGGTGGCAAAGAAGTACTCAAAGACGCCCGTCCAAGTCGCGCTTAACTGGCTCACGTATCACGAGCCCGTTATCGCCATACCGAAGGCTTCCAAAAAGGAGCACATCGTTGAAGACGCAGGCGCGTCGGATTGGCGCCTTTCTTCTGAGGACTTTGAGTTCCTCGCCAAGGCGCGACGGATTTTTACAAAACGCGTAAATTCGCCTTAGCTCATAAGGCATCGTGTTTGAGGCCCTCTTGGTCATAGTGATCCTCGTGGCCGCCATGGTGCTGATGG
>DSEZ01000026.1 GCA_011055275.1 Thermoprotei archaeon
GGGGACTAGAAGGCTCCTCGGTGGGCAGCTGGTCGGAGAAGAGGAGATCTTGGGGAGAGTTGATCTGTTGGCGCTTGCCGTTTCCAAGGGGCTAACCGCCCAAGACCTCTTCTTCGTGGAGATGGGGTACATGCCGGCCGTAGCGGGAGTGTGGGATCCGCTCATAATAGCCGCCAGGCAACTAATGAGAGAGTAGACGAAATCTTTCGGATTTTACGGAAATCGTTGCAGTTCGTCTTCGCTTTGATCATCGGGGCTCAAGACCTGCATTTCTTTGTTGCTTACGGTCGGTTGGGCCGTAGATTTTTCCCTTCTGCCCTAGGTCTGGCTTTTTAACTCTAGGTCAATATGGAAAAAGCCCCCTTAACGGTCGTTTATAAAAATGCGGTAGGTTTGTGGCTTGGAGAGGACGCAGGTCCGTCGCGACCGCAGGGCGAAGGTCGTCCGTTAATAGAAGGTAGTTCACAGAATTGCCCATAACTCCGCTGATGATCGGGTGCTTCTCTTCATAAGCTTGAAGTCGCTCGACTGATTGCGGTGAGCGGCAACGTATATATATTTATGCGGATATAATATTGCGTTGGAAGAGCCCTTTCCCCTCCTTATGGGAGCTCTGAGCATCCTGATTTCCACGTTCTTTACCCTTAGGTTGATTATGGTTGATGCTGGAAGCGGCAAGATGAGGGAGATCGCCGCGTACATCAAGGAGGGGTCTGATGCCTTTTTGGTAGAAGAGGTAAAGATAATGACGGTGGCCACTGCCTTTCTGGTTGCCCTCATATTTTTCGCCGTTGGCTGGCAAAACGCAGTCAGCTTTCTCGTGGGCTCGCTGAGTTCGGCGCTGGCGGGATACGTGGGGCTTGAGGTCTCGTTGAGAGCAAACGTTCGGACAGCAGCCATGGCGCTCCGGGGAGGTATTAAGCCCGCCTTCTCGACAGCCTATCAAGGAGGAAAGGTCATGGGCTTCTTTGTGGTTGGCATAGCCCTGCTTGGGATAGGTGCGCTTTACGCGGCCTTTCGCGATCCCCTGGACATGGTTGGCTACATGTTTGGGGCATCGCTTATGAGCTTGCTGCTGAGGGTGGGAGGTGGCATTTACACAAAGGGCGCTGACATAGGTTCTGATTTGGTTGGAAAGGTAGAGGCCGGAATTCCTGAAGACGACCCGAGAAACCCTGGCGTGATCGCTGATAACGTGGGTGATAACGTGGGGGACTGCGTTGGGATGGGCGCCGATCTGTTTGAGACTTACGCCGTTACGCTGATAACCGCAATGCTCTTGGGGTACCTCCTAAAGGGGGGAGCAACCTTCGAAGCCATTCCGCTTTACGTCGCGGGTGCCTCGGTCATTGCAACGCTGGTGGGCTCTTTATTCGTAGTGCCCTCGGGAAGCCGTATAATGAACGCCTTCTACAGAGGTCTGGCCGCTTCCGCTGTTTTGGGCCTCGTTATCGATTACTTCCTAGTGGGGCAGTCCAGGGGACTGTATCTGGCCATAGTCATAGGTACCCTTGTGCTTATAGCCATGTATGCCTTTGCCGAGTACTTCACCTCTTACGAGTTCAGGCCGGTTCGCAGGGTTGCGGAGAGGTCTCAGACCGGGGCTGCGCTTAACATAATAACTGGGATGGCCAACGGATTGAAGTCAACGGTGTTTCCCGTGATCGTGGTGGCTGCAGCCGTGCTTGCCGTATTTGTACTCAACGGAGGCCTTACTTCGAGCCTTGGCGACGGTATCTACGCGATAGCCATATCGGCCGTGGCCATGATGTCATTTGTGGGGATGGTTATCTCAATAGACAC
>DSEZ01000027.1 GCA_011055275.1 Thermoprotei archaeon
GCTCGCAGTGACGATCGCCGCCTTTACGTCGTAACCCTTTGATATGAGGTATGAGAGTTCTAGGGCTGTGTGATATGACTCGGGGTTTCCAACGTTAAGCCACACTTCGTCCGGCTCAAGCTCGAGCGCAACTACCCTTCCCTCCTTTGCGAGCACCGAGATGGCGTCGGTTAGCTCAGCCTCGCCTGTCCTACCTGGCTTAACGGAGGATATTACGCTCATGGCCTTTCCCGAAAAGGCGTATACCGCGGTCAGAACCCAGTTGGAGGGGGGGTTAGGGACTTTTTCGAGTGCCTCGCTGACTTCTATGAGGCTACCCGTTCTCTTGCCTATTACGACCCCTCCGCTGCTGGGATGATCGCTTTCCCTTACCAGCAACACGGCATCTAGTCCCTTGTTTAGTTCTTGCCACATAAGCTGGAGAAGGTTTCTTTTGGAGGAGAACGGGATTCCATCATCCGCGTGAACAAAGAATGGATCATCTTTGACGAACACGTTTGCCTTTGCTACGGCATCGGCAAATCCCCTTGGCGGATCCTGTTGTACGAAGGTGACCTTTAGTCCCTCGCCTAAAAGATAAGTTATCAGTGGATCTTTCTTCTCGCCCACAACAATGCAGAGATCGTCTACTCCTGCAGACTGGAGTTGATCTATTATGAGTCTTATTATCGGGACCGCTGAGAGCTTGCCTCCAGCGTTCGAAAAAAGCGGTAAGAGCCCCTTTGGTATCGCCTTGGTGCTGGGGTTCATCCTGCTGCCCTTTCCCGCAGCCGTTATGATTGCCTTCATCTTAATCACTAGAGACCCCATCATTTAAGATGGGAGTAAGCAAAGAACGTAATCGCAATATAAGTGTTTTTTACGTTCCCTGAAAGCCGGAGTCAAGCTAGCGGCATAAGAAGCCGCGACCTTAGTACACCACAAGGGCAGCGCTTTTCTGGGGACACGTACCCGGAGGTTTTAACTCTGACGGGGGTTTAGGGGGCGGAACTCCCCTTCTGTGAGGGTAGGGATGGATAGTCCCCTCAGGGAAGTACGACAAATCCATAACTGGAGAGATCGTAGACCTATCGCCCGATGGGACTTTGCCTGTGGAACGCAGGCGAGACGCCCGCGGACGGCAAGGCCGACGCAGCCGTTGCGGTTGTGAGCCATGCCGAATGAAGCGGGAAGCCCCGTCCGTCAGGGCGGGGTAGTTCACGCATAGTGAGATGAGGGAGCGCTGCGAAGGTCGCTAGAAACCAAAATTCCCGCATGAGGACAGGGGCAATTCGCGAGTCGCTCACATAAAGCTAGAAAAGCGGTGTCCCTAGCTCGAGCGAACAAAGAGCGGAACGCGCATCTCCTCGGGGCTGAGACCTCCGTGATGTCCCCGATAATTGATGGATTCATTATTCTCCGTATATGAGTATATCAACAGTCTCCTTGACTGAGGTAGTACTAGTAGGTCTCCCAGCCTTTCCTCAAATTGAGTTCTTTCGCAGCCTATGAGTCCCTCCTTTAGAACTTCTTCTTTGGTCATTACGAGGAAGTCGGGAAAGTTTTTGCTCAGGTAATCCATTACCTCCTGCGTTTTTCTAGTTTTTAGGAACATGGCCCTTGAGTCTCCGAATGGAGGTAGCTCCAGAAGCGACATGAGTTCAGCGGGCGGCAACAGAGCGGGGTCGACCTCTACTTGCCCGTGATCTGCTGTTCCTAAAACAGTGTAGCCAGAATTTGAGCTTACCTCCTCGAAAAAGCCAAGCAGATCCCTCACGGCTAAGGCCGTCTCTTGACTATAAGGCCCATAGTGGTGGGATAACGTATCAATATAGGGAACGTAAACGTAAACGAACTTCCTCTCTTTTTTCGAGAGCTGCTTCTGAACAAGAAGGCGCAAGTCCCAGAAGTCATAGTAAGGGATAACCGACGAAAATCCGTCATCATCGTAGTTTGACATGGGCGTGTTTGAAACGCTCCTAGGAAGTATGGCAACGGAACTCACCCCGATCTTTGAAAGCTTCCTTCCTAGTCTCTCTCCTGGCCCTACGAGTCTCTCATATGACGTGGGGAGTTGCGGTCCGGAGGGATGCGAGAGGGCTAGCATGTTGACTATGCCTCCCATTTCTCTTATGAAAGTTTGAAAGCCCAGTACTCCGTGCTCGCATGGTTTCTTTCCAGTGAAAAGCGTTGTGAGTACGGTTGCTGTAGTGGAAGGAAACACCGAAGTTATTTCTTCGCGATCGTTCTTGGCTCCTGCGCTTTCTAATGTGGATATTCCAAGCGCATCGAAGAGGAAGAGCACAAGCCCATCGTTTACCGGTAACTGGAAGTCGAGGGTTTTGCCGCTAGGCGTGTCTCCGAAGTACTCTAGTATCGACTGGCTGAGGTTGTAAAGGCTTTTGCCATCGTATTTTGGCTTGTAAATCATTTTTGAACAGAAGCGCTTGGAATAGCATTTAACCTTATCGGGACTTCAGAGAACTTAAGTCACCCTTCCGTCAGGCAAGGGATTGATGTCCCGTCGTAGATGTGTTTTCATACTTAAGTGAAATAATTGTAGTTACAGTATACGGATTAGACAGGCTCATTCAGCCCTCCGTGTCCAAGTGTCTGAGGAGGCTTTACCACCGGCCCCCTAGGGCGGGGCCGATATTGGATGATCTATAAGGCATCGACGGGGGCTTCGCAACACCTTGAGGAAAAAGGCTAACATCTTGATTGAGGTGGATATGTTTGCGAAGGTCACGCGCGTGTATCTTCGGTGCGGTGCAAGGGTAGAGTTGAGCCTGTCGGACGGGGAGTTCGCCTGCCCCTCATGCGGTTCTCGGTTCGACGAGAATGTTGTTTCAGCCCTCGCGACCAAGAAGAAGGGGTATGCCTGCGGAATTCGGGCAGAACGAGCGACGATCGCGCTATTGCGAGTAGTATTCTGGAGTACCTCCTCGTATTGTACATAATGAGAACAGGTATTTCGATGAACCAGGAAGTCCGTCCGTGAAGGTGGTAGTTTGCCATTATTGGTATAAACGAGACCCATGCAAGCAGAGTTTTAGCGGCGCGAAGACCTTTTGGTTTGTTTTAGTAAAAAAGAGGATTTGAGAGACGAGGATGCCAACATGCCGTTGTAAAGATGGTCAGGTAATTCTTCTGCGGCACGGCCGGTATGGTCCCAGTATGAAGCGCCTTATGTGCCTGGGATAGCGTTTTATGCCCTAACGTTGATTAGTGTGAAATTGCCCCCTAAAGTCGTGCTAAGGCTTGGTGGCTCTATTTTAGCTTCTCCGATAAACGCGCAGTTGATTAAGAGATACGCCGAGATAATTAAAGCGCATCTTTCGCGGGGCGTCACTATGGGTGTGGTAGTCGGAGGCGGGTCCATGGCTAGGGAATACATTAGGGCAGCGACGGAGCTTGGTCTGGCTAATAGCAAAAAGGACGCCCTTGCCATAAGACTATCTCGCGTTAACGCCCAGCTTTTTAACGACGCGCTTGGCGGCAGGCTTGGAGTGTCGTTATCTATCAGGTCTGCGCTTAGGTCGATATCCCAGCAGGGCTTTGCCGTGATGGGCGGGCTGAGACCTGGAATGACCACCGATTACGTTGCGTTCCTTTTGGCTAAATCCATGGAAGCAGATATATTGGTAAAGGCAACTGACCAAGAGGGGATTTACGACGTGGATCCGCGCAAAAACCCAAACGCACATCTGATTAGAAAGATGAGTTATGCCGAGCTTCAAAGCGTAGTTGGCAGCGGTTTGCACGAGCCTGGCATACACAGCATACTTGACCCCCTTACCGTAAGAGGTCTTCCTGAGACGCGGCTTAAGGTTATAGTTTTCAACGGCGCAGTGCCTGATAACCTAGATCGTGCCATAAACGGAGAACCGATTGGGACCCTTGTTGCTCCTTGAGCGAGCGATCTCGCAAGGCTAAAAAACTTCCGGTCTAGAAGAAACAGATAGGAATTGAATAAGGAACAGGTCGAAAGGTATAGGATGCTGAAGCTATTGAGAGACCTCTCCACAAAGGTGGGAAGGGGAACCGAGTTCGTGTCGCTTTACATCCCGCCATCGAGGCCGCTTGGTGACGTGTCAGCTAACTTGAGAGAGGAATACGGAACAGCCAACAACATAAAGTCGAGGGTCACTAGGAATCACGTGCTAGACGCCTTGGAGAGCATACAGCAAAGGCTGAAGCTGTTCAAGGAGGTACCGCCAAACGGGCTCGTGATATTTTGCGGGGCGGTGCCGCAGGGTGAAGCCGCGGGAAGCGAGAAGACCGAGATATTCGTGCTCGAACCTCCTAAGCCAGTTCCGTTCTATTTGTATCGATGTGATAGCAGGTTCTACCTCGACCCGCTTCTGGCCTCGCTAAGCGACGAAAAAAGCTTCGCGTTGATAGCAATAGGAAGGGACGAGGCGGGGCTTGGCGTGGTCAGTGGTAAGGACCTGCGTGTGCTAGATGTGATGACCTCCGGAGTACCCGGAAAGGTAAGGGTAGGAGGGCAATCTGCGAGGAGGTATCAGAGGGTACTTGAGCAGCTTGTGCACGAGTTCTTCGTTCACGTGGCTGAGAGGGCTAACAAGGAGTTCTTGAGTATACCAAACCTGCAAGGCATATTCGTGGGAGGGCCAGGGCCCACAAAGGAGGATTTCATAAAGGAGGGATTGCTGGACTACAGGTTGAGAGATAAAGTGCTCGAGGTGATAGATTTGGGATACGCCGGAGAAGAGGGGCTGAGGGAACTGGTCAATAAGATAGCGCCCAAACTTAAGGATGTTGAATATGCGGAGGAAATAGAGGCCTTTGAAGAGCTCAAGCAGATGCTGTTTGAGCATCCGGATAAGGTCGCGCTGGGGAAAGAAGAAGTTGATAAGGCATTCAAACAGGGTCTGGTCAAAAAGCTCTTGATTTCGGAGGCGTTTGATGTCCCGTACCTGCTTATGAAATGCGATAAGTGCGACTACGAGATATTCGTCAGGGCTTCGGAAAGACCCACCAAGTGCCCGGCGTGCGACGGGGGAATTAGCGTTGTAAAAGAGGAATCTGGGCTAGACCACTATCTGGATTTGGCAATTGAGCAGGGAGCTGAAGTGCAGATCTTCTCCGCGCATAGCGAGAGCGGAGAGCAGTTCCTAAGATCTTATTCTGGTATTGCTGCCTTTCTCTAGCCGGCTAACGTATTGCGGTAATTTGTGAAATAGGTATGGTGACGTTCCTTTGAGAATTATTAGGTTGTTCTCAAAGGGAGGTAGCGAGCATTGGCGTTAATTGATGCAATATGCTTAAAAAAAGCCGTTGGTTTTTGTGTTGCTACATAGCCCGGTGGTGTAGCGGCCAAGCATGGCGGGCTTTGGCCCCGCTGACAGCGGTCCGAATCCGCTCCGGGCTATCCCATTACACGTGCTCCCTTCAACTAATGAATCATTCATCACTTCACGAGGAGCCGAGTTCTCAGCCCGATTTACCTTAAAAAGCTCAGATCGCTGAAGGTCTGGGGACGCTATTAGATCAAGTGAAGTGGAAATGGCTCCATACTCTCCTTAAAACCTATAAAGATTGATAGAGGCGCTTTTAGAATAGGGCGCACTCTAGAACTCGCAGTTTTTTAAGTATCTAAGCCTAAAAAAGTTACGGTGCGGGGAATGGGATTCGAACCCATGTAGGCATAGCCAGTAGGTTACCCATCCAGGCGGATCTTGAGTGTGGGGTTTCGTCCTGCCCACCCCCTTTGACCTGGCTCGGGCATCCCCGCATAATAGGTAACAGAAGTAGGGTAAAACCTTTTTCCTTACCCATTTTCAATACTATGGTAAAAAAAGCAGTTTCGCTTTTAGCTGTCTTGCTGCTTGCAGCAGCCGCGGTAGAGCTGGCATCCGGTTCGGCTCCATCATCAGTCGTAACACCCAATGCGGAGATAACCGCGCTGCACTCTGAGGTAACATTCACGCCCTTTGGAGTTTATGTTAGAGATGGAATATACATAAGGGCCGGTAGCGATGGGCTATCCTATCTTCTTATAGAGGTGCCGAGCGGTGCTCACCCGCAGTTTTATGATTTAACCGGATACTTGAAGACCAAGTGGTTAAGCCCAAACATAGCTAACGTGACGCTAAGCTCGACGTTATACGCCAACGAGACGTGGGAGATTTATGCGTCTTACGTTTATTATCCATCTGATCTGCTTTTATCTCCATTCACGTATCACGTTTGGTTGTACAATTCGACGGTCGGCAACCTCACCATCTTTGCTTATTCTCCTGCGTTATCGATAAGCGGAGTTCCGAGTTCTTGGGCTATCGCGAGCTACAAGGGATTGACTCACCAGGAGTTTTACGCCAATGCTAGCGACGTTAATGAGGCTGAGGTCTCATCGCTCGTAATAACTGGCTATGAGAATGACGTTACTGCCTTGGACTTCTTCTTGACTTTCGTAGTTGTGGCGCTTGCCGTAGTTGACGCCTCCCTTTACTACGCATATCGTAGGAGGACCCAGCAAAGCGCCGGACAGGTAGAAGAGCGCCATATAAGCGATAGGACGCGCGACGCCATTTCCTCAATATCGGATCTCGTAAAGGACTTGCTTGAATCAAGGAAGGCCCTTCCGATTAAGAAGGGGGATGTCCAGGCCGTTAACCGTTGGATTAACTCAAGCAAGCAGAAGCTCGAAGCGCTCGATGCCTCATTAGAAAGTCTGCAGGTAAGAGAAAAACGTAAGGACGACTTAGATGCCATAAAGGAAGCAAGGGACTACCTCCAGATAATAAGCCTTGACCTAAACGGCCTATTTGACCTTGACCTTCGCCTCGCCTCTAAGAAGATATCGCAGCGCACTTACGACGGAATGGAGAAGCAGAGACTTAAGTCCATATACAGGTCGTTGGAAAAGATTAACTCGATTTTGAGCAGAACGGTAGAGGAAGGCTAGCGCCGTTTGTCAGGTAGCTTTTTATGCCTTGACCACGCTAAAAGTGGGCTCGTGGTCTAGTCAGGATATCCGAAAGGTCCTAGAGACGGCGGCCTGCGGAGCCGTTGATCAGGGGTTCAAATCCCCTCGAGCCCGCCTTTAATCGGAGCGGCGTATAACGCTGTAATACTTAAAAAGGAGCGTAATCAATATATTAAGTTGAAAAGCTTGGCGAAGTGTGAGGATTCGGTTAAGTACCTCCTGCCGATAGTGAGGGCTGAGATAGCGAAACAATTGATGCTCAAGTACCTTATGAGCGAAACCGAAGCTGCCAAGCTCCTTGGGGTATCTCAGGCATCCATAAGCCATTACATGAACGGTGAAAGAGGGGGCAAGGAGCACGACATCGTTAAGAAGTGGCGGACAGAAATAGAGAAGTTTGCGTCGAAGGCAGCGGATGACCTAATGGCTCATCACAGTTTAGACGACATATCCGCTGCATACTGCGAGCTTTGCAGGACCGTGGGAATAGGCAAGGCCTTACCGATTGGCGAGACTGAGGAAAAAACTAAGTCCTTTTTAACAATGGAGTAGTTTTGTACGCGTAAGAGGAAACGTTTCAACTTAATAAGCTTGATGGGCTTTCTAGACTTGGTTTCTTTCGAAATGCTTATATTATGGGAATATTAGTATCACAGGATAAATCTTGACAAAGATTTTAATAAATGGTAATTGGGTTGACGAGAGCGAAGCTACGAAGCAGATTAAAATACTTACCAAAGGGGAGAGGAAGTTCTTAACTGCGTTGCTTAAAATCGGCGAGCCAAGTACCATAAAGAGGATATCTGAAGTTGCCGGTATGGGTACTGTTTATTGTTACATAGTTTCCAAGAATGTGGAAAAGAAGGGTTTGGTAAAGAGATTTGGAGGAAGAGGAGCCTTATTCGGGCTTACTGAAGAAGGGTATAAAGCAATAACTTAAACTAAGGTTGTGCAATAAGGAGTTGGACATGAAGAATCCCGCAGATGGATCTAGCAGAATCCTTTTTTATTAAGTTCTTAGCTTCGCACGCTTTAACCGCGTCATTACCTAAGATGTTTATTACGTAAGCGGAACGAAATGCGTCTTCGAGCTGGTCTTCGTTGATAAGAGAGCCTCCATAAAACCGGGGGTCCACGAAGAGCGAGGTCTCGCTACAGGAGATTGTTTTTCCCAATATGCTGGCGTCGCATAGCCCTATTACGAGGCCATTCTCCGACTCGTGACGCCCTATGGAGAACAAACGCCATCAGCTCTTCAGTGGGTTCTTAACTGGCGTTTCTGCCCCGCAGGCGAGGCACTTCAAGAAGTAAAGGCGACCTCTTTTCTCCAGTACGGTGTCGGGCCTGCCGCAGACCGGGCAGCGGACGTATTCTTCGTAATATTTCTTTATGAGGGCATCCACCTGTTCCTGGGAAACCTGATTGTTAAGGACAAGCTTGTTTCCCTCGATGGTACCTGCGGCTCCTAACCTCTTGGTGAGATAAAGATAGAGTTGCTGCGGCTCCCTTTGGAACAGATCGCATATTTCCTTGAAGTTCTCGATCTCTGATCTCTTGCGTGTTACAGAAAGTTGAACGTGGGGTACCTCAAACCAATCGCTTTTGGTGCTCTTTTCTGGGAGGTTGTTCATCAATCTCTGCAAAAGCTGCTTGTAGTCGTATTTGTCTACCATAGGTTTAAGCTTGTAGCGGCTTTTAAGCGTGAGCAGGGCCGAAAACCCCATATCCGTGCGATCGATTTTCGTTGAAAAATGGCATATCTATGTTTAATAAGGCATGGAGAATCTCTATGGAACGCTGAAAACAGGTTCACGGGATGGGTTGATGTCCCGCTTACGGACAAGGGCAGAAGTGAGGCCACTCGGGCAGGGGAATTACTAAAAAAAGAAGGAATAAAGTTCGATGTGGCATACACTAGTGTCCTAAGCAGGGCTATTGAGACGCTTGAGCTCTGCCTTAAGAGTATGCAGGTCGATATGCCCATAATAAAGGATGCGCACCTGAATGAGAGGCATTATGGCGATCTGCAGGGATTAAACAAGGCAGAAACGGCAAAGCGGTACGGAGATGAGCAGGTTAGGTTGTGGCGCAGGAGCTACGATGTAGCCCCACCAAACGGTGAAAGTCTAAAGGATACGCAGAAAAGAACTGTGCCTTTCTTTGAGAACTGCATTTTAACCGACATAAAGATGGGCAAAAACGTGTTGGTAGTAGCGCATGGAAACAGCCTAAGATCCATAGTCATGTACTTAGAAAAGATTTCTGAAAAAGACATTCCGCTCCTCGAGATACCAACAGGAGTTCCCATAGTTTACGAGCTGGATTCTGAGGGGAATGTGAAAAGCAAGAAGCTTCTGGAGCGATGGCCTGTACGGTTATCCTCGTAGCGTGAGGGCAGTCTTCTAGGAGTTGCCCCTGTTGACATGGGACTCCCGAAAGGTTAGGGCTCGCGGGCCCGGTGGGATTCGAACCCACTGATACAGGCTTCGAAGGCCTGCGCCCTAATCCATAATGGGCCACGGGCCCGCTTGTAATTTAAACAAAATTTTTATACGTATTGGAAAAGCTACTCACGGTTGCGAGCTTAAAGCTGCAGATATGGAGCTTACTATCCTTTTAAGGTCGTTCTCGGCAATTTTCTCTTTAAAGGTAGCTTGGTCTATGACCTTAAATCCGGCATCCTGCATGGCCTTAAGGTTTCTTTTATCAGCTGTTGAGCTCCATCCGTATGAAGTAAGCAAAACCGTTGGCTTGTTTAGGCCTTTCATCTTCATTGAAAATATGTCAATAAGCTGAGCTATGGAAGGGTGAGGCCCAACCTCATAAGTCGGAGAGGCTATCACTACGACCTTAGCGCCATTAGCTTCGGTCAGCGCGTCCTCTATGTCATCCCTCTTGTTGTCCGTAAAAGCAAACGTTTTGAAGTTCACGCCAGGAAGACTGTCCTTTATCTTTTTTACCACGGACTCTATGGATCCGTACATGGAGGCATAAATGATCACAGCCTTCTTTTCATCTGATTCACCGCGGGCCCATCTCGTGTAAAGCTGTATCACCCTCTCCGGGTTCTTAGACCAGATCAGGCCGTGAGATGGAGCTATGATGGCCGGCTTTATTCCCTCCAGATTTAGCTTTTCTATGTTTTTCAGTAAGTTATCCCTGTAGGATCCTATGACGGTTACCAAGTACTTTTCAGAGTAGCGCTCGTACTCTTTATCCGCTACTTGGTCATCAACTCCGTCAGGAATCGAGTAGGATCCGAACGCGTCGCATGTGAATAGGATCCTTTCCTGCTCGTAATATGTCATCATGGTTTCTGGCCAATGCACCCACGGCGTGTAGATAAATTTGAGCGTTATGTCTGAAAGGGAAAGGCTTTCGTCGTTTTTAAGGGACTTAAACTGGTTTTTAAAGTTGTACTTTGCCCTCAGCAAGCTCTCGGCTATGGGGAACGCTACCACAATCGCGTTTGGGTTTACTTCCGAAAAGGCTTCAAGGGCGCCCGTGTGATCCGGTTCCGCGTGGTTCACCACTACGTAACGGATCTCGGCTGGTTCTACGACCTGCTTCAGCGCCTCCAGGAAAAGATCTGAGTATTTTTGCTTCCATAAATCGATTAGCACCGCGCCATCCTTACCCTTTATAACATACGCGTTGTAGGTGATTCCCTCCGGAATGTGCCAGTTTGCCTCGAAGTACTTGACATCGGTATCGTTAAGCCGTAAAAGGGTCACGGATTTAGAAACGTTCCTTATGATATATGAGGCCATAAATTTACTTCTCATGCGAATAAAAACGTTTATGCTTGCTAGTCATGCGATGAAGCGAACCCTAGGCGCGCCTCTGTTGTGAAGGTCCCTCAAATCCTTGGGCATTGAGAAGAGGGTTTCTATGTTTCTTTTCGTTATGTCGGTAATCGGTTTTTTATCTCTTACTGGTTTTCCATGTAATATGAGTGGCTTTAGTAGTTGCGTCCCTTTAGAAAATTTCGTCCCCTCTGGAACGATATAGTCAATCCACTTCTCGTAGTCCCTGTAAACCTGTTTGGCTCCGCTTATATGGCCGGTTTTCGATATTGGAAAACCATCAACATCACATATCTTCATGCCGAAGTCTATGGTTGGTGCATCTGTGACGGCGTTGCCAACGCCAAACGCATCAGCATGCTGTGCCAGCTCTTCTAGCTTGTATTCGTTGAGCCCACCGCTTAGAGTTATCTTTACGTTGAGTCCCATTTGCTTGAGTTCCCAGCGCACTTCTTCAGCTTCCTTGTCCAGATCCCCTGAATCTATGCGGACTCCTTGAAGGTGGCTTCCAAGCGCTTTGGCAGCTATTAGGGCTTCTGCGCGTGGAGTAAAGAACGTATCTATGAGTATGGTGCGAGGGGAATCGGGTGGAGCGTACATGTCGTAAGCGCGAAATGCCTCCTCTTGGTTGAAGGGATGTTCTTTTGTGCTAAAGGCCAGTACCATCGCGTGAGGTATGGTGCCTACGGGTTTTACTCCCAAAAGCCTTGCAGCTAGCACGTTTGAGGTACCGTTGAATCCCCCTTCAAGTGCTGCCTTTTCCTTAGCGAGCGCGGAGGATGGATGCGAGCGCCTTGTCCCAAACGCGAAAAGCGATTTATCTGGCCCGACGGCTAGCCTCATGCGTGCAGCCCTACTTGCCGCGCCCGATGCCTCGCATAGAAAGCCGAGTATTTCTGGTTCGTAGGTTGCAAAGTCGAGGTATCTTCCCTTTATTACCAGTACCGGTTCTTCTGGGAAGAAGACCTCTCCTTCATCTATTGCATAGGCGTCTACTGGGACACCAGTAAGTAGTTCCGTGACATCATCGAGGCCAGACAGAATTCCGAAGTTATAGGGCTCTGGCAGGGCCTTAGTAAAAACTTCCATTGTGACGTAGGGATTTCTTCCAGCACGCCTTAGTACCTGCTCTGTTACCTTGAAGTAGAGATCTGACACCTCGCCTGACTTCAGATCGTTTTCTGTCGGTATGAAAAACATCTTAACTGTATATTGATATGATATTTATTTTTTGCGAGGGAAAGCGCGTTACTTGCCCCAGCAGCCCTTCTGGCCTTTGGCCCGTTATGTGCAACTAAAAAATTATAAAGCGCGGTGGTAATGAATAACAAATGCAAATAACTTATTTGGGCCATTCCTGCTTCGTCTTACAGAACGCGGGACATAAGCTGATAATAGATCCATATGAAGGAGGAGCCTTTGAGGGATTTAACCTGAGAATAGAGGACTACCCCCAAGCCATAGATGGCGTTGAGGGGGTTGCTGTGACACACCATCATGCCGATCATGATTACGTCAAGCCTTTTTCCGGCGCTAAGGTCTTTGACGGGGTTAAGAGTATAGGGAAGCCGCCCATCGAGCTAATACCGGGATTCACGTTATCCTCTTATCGGACCGACCACGGCCCTGGAAGGGGAGAGTGCTCAGCCATATCTATATTCGTTGAGGGAAAGCGTTTTGTTCACCTTGGAGATACCTCATCATTACCTCCCGAAACGGAAACCCAGGTGAAAGATGCCGACTACCTGATGATTCCTGTTGGAGGGTATTTCACGATGGGGCCTCAAGAAGCAGCTAAGCTCGCTAAGACGCTAAACCCTAGATTTGTGGTGCCAATGCACTATGCCATAAAGGGAAAGAGTTCGCTCGTTCCGCATACGCTGGATGATTTTCTGAAAGCGTCATCGGGGCTAAACGTTTTAATCATAAATCTTGGAGGAAGTAAGACCCTGTGAGAAGTTGGTTTTTTCCATTTGCCATCTTGGATGGAAAACGACTAAGGCTTAAAAGCAGCATCATATAACTTTTGATTGGGTGATAATGTGTGTCTGGGGCCGAATTCCTGAAAAAACCCCACCTTAACTTGGTGGTAATAGGTCATATTGATCACGGCAAATCTACCATAGTGGGAAACCTGCTGTACCTAACGGGATCGCTGGATCCGAGAGAGATGGCTGAGATCGAGGCTGCAGCGAAAGCCAAAGGAGAAGAGGATAACAAGTTCGCGTGGGTTCTCGACAGGCTTAAGGAAGAAAGGGAACGCGGTATAACAATCGACCTTTCCTTCTGGAGGTTCGAGACTCCGAAGCATTTCTTCACGTTTATTGATGCGCCTGGCCATAGGGATTTCATAAAGAACATGGTGACGGGCACAAGCCAGGCAGATGCCGCAATACTTGTGGTCTCCGCGAAGAAGGGTGAGTACGAGGCCGGAATAGGAGCGACTGGTCAAACCAGGGAGCACGCTTTCTTGGCTAAGACCATGGGAGTTAACCAGATCATAGTTGCCATAAATAAGATGGATGATCCCTCTGTTAACTATTCGCAGCAAAGATATGAGGAAGTAAAGGCCGGCATTAGCAAGCTTCTGTCAATGATAGGTTACAAGATGGATAAGGTGCCGGTGATCCCCGTTTCGGGTTGGAAGGGAGATAACCTTGCGACCAAGAGCACTAATATGCCGTGGTATAATGGCCCAACGCTGGTAGAGGCCCTCGATATGCTTGAGGAGCCACCCAAGCCAATCGACAAGCCACTTAGGCTTCCGATTCAGGACGTTTATACCATTCAGGGCGTTGGGACGGTGCCAGTAGGAAGAGTAGAAACTGGCGTACTTAAGATAGGTGACCGCCTCGTTTTCCTTCCCTCCAACAAGGTGGGTGAGGTCAGAGATATAGAGACCCACCACACAAAGGTAACTCAGGCAATACCTGGTGATAACATAGGCTTTAACGTGAAGGGCCTTAACAGAACTGACATACAAAGGGGAGACGTAGCAGCCAAACTTGACAGCCCAGCTACCGTAGCCAAGGAGTTCACTGCAAGGATATTCGTGCTCTACCACCCCACTTCCTTTGGAGTTGGCTACACACCCGTTGTCCACATTCACACGGCTACCGTTGCTTGCAGGATAGAAGAGATAGTTAACAAGCTGGATCCGAGAACTGGCCAGCCGCTGCCTGAAAAGGCGACGTTCCTAAAGCAGGGCGACAGCGCCATAGTCAGGATGGTGCCGATAAAGCCCATGGTGGTTGAGAAATATCAGGACTTCCCGCCACTAGGAAGGTTCGCTATAAGGGACTCGGGCAGAACCATAGCTGCAGGCATAGTAGTTGACGTGGTACCAGCTCAGATTCAGGTGAAGGCTTGATGGCTCAGAAGGCAAGGGTGAGGCTTTGGAGCGCGAACGTCAGGGACGTGGACTTGGTATGCAACGAGATAAAGGACGTTGCTACCAAGGCAGGCGTTCGCGTTGCGGGCCCCATCTACCTGCCCACTAAATATCTAAAGATAACTACGAGAAGGGCACCAAATGGAGAGGGAACTGATACCTACGATCACTGGGAGATGAGGCTTCACAAGAGGCTAATAGATATAGATGCCGACGAGAGAGTTATGCAAGAAATAATGAGAATCCAAGTGCCTGATTCGGTTTATATAGAGATCCAGTTGACTTGAGCTTAACCCTCTTTTGACTTGTTAATAAATAGCTGAACTCCTTTTTGAAGGTCAGGGGTTCCTTTATCGTTGAGCGGCACCTTTGTCATAACGTGAACGTACTTGCCGTCAGCGGTTTCTATGAAGGCCTGCGGGATTTCCACCCCACCAAATTCGTCCTTTTCCCCGTAGTTTGTTAAGAAGTCCCAGTCTTCGTTTAGCTCCTTATATTCGACGTTTAATTGCGTGGCCGCCGTTTGGCATATTTTTTTAGCGTAGGACTTTAGGGCATCCCAATCCGCGGTAACCAATATTATGGCCTTAGGCTCCATTTGAGACAACTAAAGCGGAGGCTTAAAGTCTAGCGTTTTTGAAGGGGCTCAGCTAGGACTTTAGCTCACGAACGTCGCTACCCGGATTCGTCTTCATTGCCCCTTAGGGCTTTGGCCATTACCTCGCTTTGCAGAATTTGAGGCGGTACGCCAAGCTCTGTTGCGATCGTTGCTATCTGATCGAACTCCGGCTTTGCGCTTATCAGTTTGCCCTCCATGTCCCACGCCAGCTTTACGTTTATATCTTTTCCCCTTAACTTAATGGTTCTCATTGCCCTAGAGGCCACAAACCTATTGACGCCCCAAAACCTAACTCCGAGGGTACCGGTATCGCCCATCAGGGTGAGCGCGAGCTTTCTCTCATCTCCCGCCCTTGAGATGGCCCTAATTAGCGTGCCGGGCCTTCCCTTTTTCCTTAAAGAAGGTATCACGTATGCGTCAAGCGCTCCGTTTGCCATCAGGTCGCTTACGGCCTTCCCAACGACCTCGCCGCTTGCGTCGTCAATATCGGTCTCCACGATTGACACGCTTTCGGTTTGCGTCGGCGGGTAATCATCTCCTAATATCACGCGCGTGAAAGAAGCCCTGCGGCCCAGGTCCCTCTGGCCAATTCCATAACCCACTTTTTTTGGAGTGAATATAGGGGTCATGCAATTCTTTTCAACCAGCGTTGACAGGATTGCTGCGCCTGTTGGGGTGGTTAGCTCGCCGCTGCCGAAAGGCCCGGGTATGACTGGTAACCCTGTCTGGCTAAGAATGGTTATAGTAGCCGGCGCTGGTGATCCCATTATACCATGCGAAAACTCCATATCTCCTCCTCCCAAAGCTATGGGAGAGGCGCAGTACCTGGTCCCCTCGAACAACTTTAGGTCATCTATGCACATGGCGACGCCTACTATATCTATTATTGTGTCCGCCGAAGAAGCCTCATGAAGTGTGACCTTCTCTCTTAAGCCGTGAACATGAGCTTCCGCGCTTACTAGCTTGTCGAAAGCGGAGAGAGCAAAGGCCTTGGCCTTTTCTCCAAGATTGAACTCCTTGAGGGCCCCGTCTATGGTCTTCCTAAGTATGGCGCTATCTCTTTCCGGGTGTGGAGGTTCTCCTGGCTCATAGACAAGTTCTTCATCAACCGAAACGGTAACCTTTGTACCCATGATCTCCCTGCTACTTGTCTTCTTAACGTCGACTTTTACGGAGCGGACGCCGGGCAGGTTCTTGGAAACGTAGTCAGCCAGCTTTATGATTTTATCTTGGTTAGAGCCAAGATCTAAGAGCGCTCCCAAAAGCATATCGCCTGAGGTTCCAGCTGTAGAGCAATCAAAATACAGTATCATGAACTCAAACGTTTTATTGGCTTTAACGCTTTGCGCATAATTGAGTTGTTGTCGTGCCTGAATTCATGATGCGCCGAGCTCGCATCGTTATGGCGTCACCTGTGTAGGCCATGCAGCCTGACGGATTCAAGCGCATGGCTTTTTAGCGCCTGTCTCACTTTCCAAATGAGAGATATTCTAGAGAGGCTTGCATCAGGGAAGATCGGCGTCGATGAGGCCGAAAGGGAAATAAGGCGGCTTTACGTCGATCAGGTGGGAGAAGAGGTAAGGCTAGACCTAGAGCGCGCATGGAGGAGGAAGGTACCCGAAGCCATATTGGCGGAGGGCAAGGATCCAGGGGAAGCAGCAGCCCTTGCCAAGGAGATGGCGAAAGCCGTAGGGTCTGCCATCGTGACAAGGGTAATGGATGAAGATCATCGCAAAGCCATTGAGGGACTAGCTGGCGAATATCAGTTAAAAAAAGGGAAGAGGTGTTTTGTGGTCAGAAGAAGTGGTTACGTCCCTCCAAAAATTGGCCAGAAAATAGGAATATTGGCAGCTGGTACAGCTGATCTTCCTTTGGTTGAGGAAGCCCAGTTCGTTGCTGAGGAAATGGGTTGTGATGTTGAGGTAGCGATTGACGTTGGGATAGCTGGAATTCACAGGCTGTTTGAGCCGCTTAAGAAGATGCTGGATGATGGCGTGGTCGTTCTGATTGTCATAGCGGGAATGGAGGGAGCGCTTCCTGCCGTAGTAGCGTCGCTTGTGGACGTGCCCGTGATAGGGGTGCCTTCGTCCGTGGGATACGGGTACGGCGGTAAGGGGGAGGCAGCTCTGATGTCCATGCTGCAGGCATGTCCCATGGGGGTCTCCGTGGTTAATATAGACGGCGGAGTTGCCGCTGGGGCCTTTGCGGCACTGATTGCAAATAAAATAGCTGAAAAGTGCCGCAACTCATGAAAAATATTCACTAATTAGGGCCAATTTTTGAACCAGTTTCAAAAAAGCTTTTATGCCTTTAATCGCTTACTACATGCCCTATGACGTAAAAGACGGTAGAGTGGTTCCTTTTGTTGCTAGCGTTGATGAAGCGCTTAGATTGGCTAGGTCTGCCAAGTTCGTCGACCTTCAATTTGCCGACATAGCGGGGAGGCTGCAACATGTCACGA
>DSEZ01000028.1 GCA_011055275.1 Thermoprotei archaeon
CCACCAACTGCCTGATGGGACGCAGCCCCATCCTCGCGCGGACGAAGGCCATTCCCTCCGTCCCTTTCGGTGAGCGGTTCTTCCAAAGCCGCTCGCCTATCGGGGGTTATCCTCAGTTTCCCGAGGTTATCCCCGTCACGAGGGCAGGTTAGCCACGCGTTACTGAGCCGTACGCCACGTGCGCAAGGGCGCACGTCGACTTCCATGGCTTAGCCTCATCCCGATAGCAGTCAGGTCCGGCAGGATCAACCGGAGTCGACCGTTTGAAACTTATTTTAGGGGAATTTATGCGGATACCCTCTTCCGATCTGAACCCATTCAGTTCAGGTCGCCATCACCTAAGCGTACTCCATCGCTGGAGGCGGCATCTTCATCCCCGGCCATCCGGCCTTGGTCTTGCCGCACCGCCGCACGATGGAGGCAAGTAAGATTAGTTGGGGGAGATTTAAGCGCTTCCCCTTTTTTCATGTGCATTTTCACCATCCACTCCCAATCCCTTAAGAGCAACTCAGAGAGAGACAGCCTCCATAAAGTCGACCTCTCTGCGTTCTGCAATAGCTGTGTGAGATGAAGTGTTTATCGGGAAGCGGAGGAACTAAAAGCCCATCTTTCCTCTGAAAACCTCAAAACAAGTCCATTCTCTTAGGCCTAATTCAGTGTAATAATGGCTTATCTTGCTGATAAAAAAACCGATCAGCGTATAATTATGAAAATCTGCTCTCTCATAACTGCTTTCCAGGATAACCGGCGAATGCAAAGAGGTAAAGAGGCTCCAGCAATACTAAGCCAAAACGAAGTAACGAATTCCCCCTCCGCTTCCAATCCCGCGCATATCGATTGCAGTTGACAAGCTATGCTGTGCACCAATTAAGAGGGACCATAAAGCAGGCCGTACACTTCTCCGCTGGTTACCATATAGCTGATACATAGGGTAGGGCTACTAGCTCCTGAAGGAGTGCATTTGATCTTTTTGATACCTCTGCTATGAAGTACGTCATTACCATATCGAACGCGAAAAGCCCCGACTCCAAGAAGTTGACACAATACTTCAGTTCCATGCTCTTGTTCGAACCTTCTCCTCTCAAAACGCGTTTCCTTAAGTGATAGTACTTTGTCTACGCCGAGCCCTACGGCGGCCCCCCATGGATGTTGCGGCAGGCCTCCTGATCATGATCAATATTCTAAGGTCAACCTCATCGAACGTGACAACGATCCTGTCCGCCTTGGTCAGCTCCCTGAGCTCTTTTATTTTTCCACCGATACCCTCGATTGAGTGTAAAATTTAGCATTACGCTGACTTTAAACATAAACCCGATTCAGCACAACACACCGATAGAAAGCCGGTCACATGCTACCTCAAAATTTCAAGATCAAGCTCTAGCCTGAAGGAAAGGCATTTATTGAAGTGCCGAATATTTCTGTAAAAAATTGCCAGCTAAGTTTCCTTGCCGCTTTCTGAGCTGGGAGGAAGTCGAGGAAATGAGCTATAATCTGGCAGAAAAGATAAGGGCGTCAAACTTCAGGCCAGATGTCATAGTTGCGGTGGCCCGCGGAGGCGTGGTAGGTGCAAGGCTCGTTAGCGATATATTGGGCATATCTGATTTCACGTGCCTCAGAATCGCCCACTGGGGAGAAACGGCCGTAAGGGGCAAAGACGCGAGGCTAGAAAGAGGTATCGGTGGAAGCATAACCGGAAAGAACGTACTTTTAATAGATGATGTAACTGACACAGGCAAGAGCCTAACAGTTGCGAAAGCCTACCTCGAGACCCTAGCTCCAGCTGAGATCAAGACGGCCGCTCTTCAATACATAAAGGGATCAAGCTTCATACCTGACTACTATGGAAAGGAAGAAGATGAATGGGCATGGTTCGCGTATCCATGGAATAGGTGGGAAGACCTGAGAAGCCTCACGCTTAGGATACTGGAGGAGGGACGGGGACCCCACGCCGCCAAGGAGGTAAGCGCAAAGTTCCTGGAGTACTATGGAGTAAACGTTAAGCCGGAAATCATCGAAAGGACCTTCGCGGATTTGGAGAACAAGGGCTACGGAAAGAGGGTGCAGAGCTCTTTCATCATGGAAAGCGCGCCAAAGCAGTAACGCTTATCTTAGAAGAGCGGGCGCGCCTTTTCAAGCTTTTTTCGATTTATTGGGTATTGACCCTGAGCATTGGCGCTAAGCCACATCGACACAGCTATCTCCACGTGGCGGTCGATAAGTTATCGACCTGGAGCATCCTATCATTCACTTCAAGAAGCTTAAGCGACTCAACGGCGTAATAAGTGTTTTCAAGATTTGATATCCCCATTTCAGGGAAGTACCTAAATCCGCCGTCGCCATTCATAAAACTAAGGACGAAATCCCTCACGCTGTTAGCGCTTGCTATGCCGTAGCCAGTAGCCCTTGCGAGCCAAATTCCATGATAGATATCTGATATGACGGGTGGATACGTCATTGGCCTTTCCGAAAAGCCCAAGCCTTTGATCTCGCACTTTGACAAGAAGTCATGGCATTCTCCAGTAACGTCAAATCCCAAGTTCCAAAGAGAACGGACTGCGTAATAAGTCCCACTAAGCGTGGCCCTCTTAATGCCGTAACCTCCCTCTTCGCTTTCAAAGGCCGCCAGATCCCTGCGCAGCCTATCCACGTCGACGTCATCAAGCATCCCCGTCATCTTAATTACAGAGGTAGCCGCCTCAAAGAGCTCAAGCGCGATCTCGCTTTCGCTCTTAAGCCAG
>DSEZ01000029.1 GCA_011055275.1 Thermoprotei archaeon
ACATGATAACCAGAAAGGGAGGTGCGGGGCCAGCCATAGCCACGCCCTTGTCTCAGCTCAACAGGGATAACCTCGGTTTCGACTTCTCAATCATACCATTTGCGGGTGAAATTCCCTATACCTTAGCTGAGGAGTTCTGCAGGCCATTGCTGGCCTCCGACGTTGCTGCTGGAACTAAGGAGCCCACGCTGCCGCCGTCCGGCTCGCTTTTATCTTTGCCAGCCGGACTTGTGCTAAGCGCTCTGAAGCCTTCTGAAGATGAAAAAGGAATCATTATCAGGGTTTACAATCCGATGCGCGAGACCATAAGCGGAAAGGTCGCGTTTCTCTTCAGGGTGAGCAAGGTGATGCGGTCAAACCTGCGCGAGGAAGACGGTCCTGAGCTTTCATCGAAAGGCGGATATGATATATCTGTCCCTCCTAAGGGAGTGCTCACCCTGAAGGCACTGGTCTCATCAGCGGCGTGATCAGGCTTTTATCTTCTCCTAGTGTCCTCGCTATGCAGAAGAAGCTCAGCGCTTTGTAGGCTTTTTTGCTTATTCTACTAATATCCTCTGCATATTTTGCATACTTTATGCTCAAACCACATCTCTCTTTCGGTCAAGCTCGTATACGAGGGAACCGGGTCGTCGTTTGATAGGAATTTTTCTTTTCTGATGAAACAGCGATTTTTCGTTTAACGTTACCAATCCAGGCGGCCGCACAATTTCCTTCTTTGCTCACACATATTCCGGAAATTCATCGAAGCTTTTGGCATCGTTCAAGCTTTCCATGGGCAGTTACGAGATAGTTAACTTTTCTGTTAAAATATCTTCGGTTAGCCCAGCGCTTTACTATATACAGGCTGTATCTGGAAGCTACACGACCAACGGAACTTTGCTTCCTCAGTACGAGAAGTATAATTATCAGGGCTATCCTTCGCTTCTGGCGATAATGCAACACTTTCAGGGCAATGAGAGCTTCGCCGGCCTGCCTCCCTTGGTCTTTCCCTATGGGCTTGGGGTAAACATACGCTTCTTTGATCCAAATTCTTCACAGGCCTATTGCCTGAAAATGATAAGCTACGCGGGATTCCCGACTGAAGGGTCTGCTGGACCTGGCTTATCAGCGGGTAATTTGCCGTTGACTTGGCGTTCTGCAAATATCTAAAGAGCGCAAGCTCGAATTACGATCATCGACTTGAATCTGAATACTTAGGAAGGATGTACTTGACAACGTTGTGACGTCAAGCTTAAAAGTGTGCGTACGCGTGCATCATGCCAAAGCTTGGCATAGGAGTTATAGGTAGCGGTTTCATAGCGCAAGCGGTACACATACCATCAATAATCAGGACAGAAAGGGCAAGCGTAGTGGCTATATCAGACCTTAAGGTTAAACTTGCATCATCTGTTGCGGCAAGATGGCAGATACCGAAAGCTTATGCTGATTATCAGGATATGCTAAGGAGCGATGAAGTTCAGGCCGTTTTCGTGCTTACGGATAAGTACTCCCACTATCAGGTTGTTATGGATGCACTGGTTGCCGGCAAACATGTGTTTGTGGAGAAGCCCTTAGCGATGAGATACTCTGATGCCCTCAAGATAGCACAGGAAGCAAATAGGCGTAATCTAGTAACGTTCGTAGGATACATGAAGAGGTACGATGCAGGGATGAATTTGGCGAAGGAAAAGATTCTATCGTTTGGAAAGCCCTCGTTCGCCAGGGCCACGTACTTTGGTGGGAACTGGACGTTCGGAGAACCTCAGATCAAACCTCTCACAAGCGACGAAACGGTTCCTCAAAGCCAAAAGAGTTACCCGGAGATTCCACCCCAAGCCATTCGCCTTTACGATGACCTGCTAGAACAAATACACGTGATAAACTCGGTTAGGTATCTCTTTGGTGAGCCTAAGGTTCTTTCATCCAACCTAAAGGCTGGTTTCCTGTGTTCTTCTCTTGATGTGGGGCACCTTATATCGCTCGAATTTGGTTCCGTCAACTTGGGAGGATGAAAAGAGGAATATTCGGCGCTTTACAGGGATTCCGAGATCTTGGTAAGGCCTCCGCCGCCGCTTTATCGTAATACCACGGCCAGTGTTTACATAAATCAAGGTGGGATAGAGACGAACTACCCAAGGGTAGGCTTCAAGTGGGCGTTTGAGGCTGAGGTAGAAGCCTTTTTAGCGGCCGTTATCGACGGAGAGTCCTACGTTTCAGGCGCCGAAGACTCGGCAAACGACCTTAAGATAGTAGAAGACATAGCTAGAAGGGCGGCTCAGGCTTCCTCCTTTTGAGCTCTAATATGCCGTGGGCTCGCGTGCTTGGCTTTATTAAAGAGTTTGTAAGCGGCTACACAGGAGCCATATTATCCAATTAATCCTTTTTGTTTAATAGCACGAGTGTGCAGTAAAACGTGCGCATCCGCATAAGTAGTTTGTGAGGAAACGAACCCCTGGCGAGGGAGGAAAGCAGAGATCGGAGCTACGATTTGTCCTCTGATCGTGACGCTAACTTCGATCTTTTACAGAAAAATGAGCAAGAAAGCTCCGATCTTCAGGGAGGATAGGATTTCAATTAAGCAAAAATCCGTACGCTACATCAGATGTAATCCTTCCAGTACTTAACCGTGTCCTCTAGGTTTCTCAGAACGTTGTCATCATTTTCTTCAAAGGGAGGTATGTATTCAATAAAGGCATGTACTTCGTTGGCACCGGATTTTTCCAGGCTTGATATTACTTTATCTGGCTTTATGATGCCAATGGAGTTGAAGTCCGGTGAAAAGGGCCAGTGACGGTCAGCCTTTCCATCGGTTTGTTGAAGGTGCACCACGGGTGAGTAAGAGCCCAG
>DSEZ01000030.1 GCA_011055275.1 Thermoprotei archaeon
AGGTAAACGCAAGCTATAACGAGACCCAGAAACGCAACCAAGTAAACGTCATAAACCTCCATCATCCAACCCAAGAAAAGCGACACAACGGCCGTCCTGGACGCCGGGAGCCCAGCCTATCGTACCAGTTTTTCTCTTCCATTATATTCAAATGGGAAAAATCTATAAGACTTATGGCACACATTTCGCATTAATCGCATAGTCAGTCCCAAGAGTAAGGCCACCCCTTCTTTCTCCTATTCAAAGCCCAAAAGACAACCACTGCACAGGCGAGCGCGACAACACCGACCAAGGCGTAAAGCACATCTCCTTTCAGGGATATTCTGGCGCTTTCCTTCGGAGGTGGAAGCCAACCGGTCGAGGTTCCGTTGGCCCCCACTTCCCATGACATGGGCGCCGTCTCGTTGAAAGCCAAGAAGAAGACCGTTCCCTCGTGTGTCCAGCCCTCAACCTTGCCCATGGGCCCTGACAGCTTCCCGTTCGCGTAAGTGAAGTTTACGGGGTCGCTGCGGTTTAGCGCAACCCAGAACTCCGAAGGGGCTCTCGTGAAATTAAGGACTAGATAGTCAGTGGTGTTAGAGCTAACGGCGAGCGTGAGCGCCAAAGGACCCTTGTGCGCGAACTCCACAGCACCTTTCATCGAGGTAACCTTACCGAGGTAGTTCATCGACATTGGGAACCCATCTCCGCTATAGCCTTCCACGGTCACTATAACGGGAACAGAAATCGAGAGCAGCTTCCCACGCACGGAACACGTAACTTCAATCCCTTCCTCGAGAACCGATGACGGAAGACCCGACGGAACCGAAAAATCGCCCGAAAGCTCATCTCCAGATTCCAAGAGAGATGCGTTGTTCTCCTCAAGAGTTAAAGTTGGGCCAAACGAACTGATCACCACGTTCAAAGGTACCTGCTGGCCCGCCAGCGCGGGGAAGACCGTACGCGAAGAAATCGAAACAAGCTCAGCATCAACCAGGAGAGGTACCCTTTGTATGTAGAGGGTCCCCTTGCGGCCATTGAGACTGTAGTTTACGTAAAGGGTTCCGCTACCCGTCACGTTAACAACGAGGGGAACCTCAACCGCGGAAAACGCGGGAACGTCGACGCCATCGACCCGCGCCTGCAGCCTCACCCCCGGGGACGCGTAAAAAGACGGTGAAGCGTACGCGGAATACGGAGAGGGATTAACCAAGTAAAAGTAATAGGTAAAGGCTATGGGCATTGAAGATGAGCCTACGTAAATCGGTGACATCGAGGGGATGAGTTGCATGGGCTGCTGCGCTAGGACAGGATTCTGGTAAACGCTCAAGGCTACCAAGACGAGCAAAAGTACCCTTGCCGATTTCATTGTCACGATGATACGCGTTTCGCGTTAAAATCGCTTTTCCCGAAAGTTATCACCTCAGGCCGGCCCTTAGGGCCTGATAAAATATGAAGAAACCATCCCACCACTTCGTCCCCTTTTTCCCGCTGTGAGGTTTCGCCTTTATGGGAAACTCAGATATGCGCAGTCCTCTCCTAGCTATGAGCAAGACGCTTTCGGAGGCCCAGCCATATCCCCACTCGGTGACCTCGTCGACGAACACCCGGGCAGCCCTTCTCGAGTATATCCTGAAGCCCGATTGGCTGTCAGCTATCTTGACCCCTGACAGGGTCGAGATCTCCCAGGCCAGTATGTCGTTTGCCAGCCGTCTCCAGAAGCCCCCTTCCCGCATATCCCTTGAGCCTATGAGGAGGTCGACATCTTCGAAGGTCTCCAACATTGGGTCAAGGTATGCCGGATCGTGCTGCCCATCTCCGTCTAAAGTCACGATTACGTCAGCTCCCTTAATCAACGCGTATCTAAGCCCCGTGGAGGTAGCCGCTCCCGCCCCCATTGATACTGGATGAGATATGACGTGGGCTCCGGCCTTGGCCGCAAGCTTCTTCGTCATGTCCTCGCTGCCGTCGTTAACTACTACGACCGCGTTAATCCGCTTCTTGGTCTCCTCAACCACCCAAGATATGGTCTGCTGCTCGTTCTTAGCGGGTATGACCGCCATGACTACTGGCTTTGCCAAGGCAACTACCCCTTCCTCAAGGCCGCAATAAGGGCCGAGTAAAGTTGCTCATAAGAGCTCACCATCGCGTCCCACGTCATGCCCTCAGCCATTTCCCTTCCTTTCAGCCCCATCTGGGCCGCAACCGCTTCATCATCTAGCTTAATCATTGCATCGGCAAGCGACCGCGGATCCCTGGGATTAACCAAGAAGCCGTTTACACCGTCTTTTACAAGCTCTGGAAGCCCTCCTACTCTCGTGGCTATGACCGGTAACCCAGATGACATAGCCTCCAGCACGGTAAGCCCAAACCCCTCTGACCGGTCAATGCTGGCAGAAACATATGCATATGCCGGGGCATACACTTGGGGAAGAAGTTCGTCAGGGACATCGCCTAGAAACTCGACGGACTTAAGCCCCATAGATGTGGCCTTGGCCTCGTAGAGCGGCCTTTGGGATCCTTCACCAACAACATGAAGCGGCCTGCGGCCTCCAGCCTCGATGTATAGCTTGTAAGCGTCAAGGAGGATATC
>DSEZ01000031.1 GCA_011055275.1 Thermoprotei archaeon
AGCTCAACGTTTTGAAGCACGGTGAGCCTGTTGATCAGGTTATATGACTGAAACACGAAGCCGATGTACTTGTTTCTGGCATACGAAAGCTTCGAGTCAGGGAGAGAAAGGACGTCTATCCCGCCGACGTAGACCTTGCCCTCGGTTGGCCTGTCTAGCACTCCCATTATGTTAAGAAGCGTGGACTTCCCGCTACCAGAGGGGCCGACGACCGACACAAACTCTCCCCTTCTTATCCTCAGGTTGATCCCCTTTAGCGCATAAGTAGGTACTGCTCCGCCATAGACCTTCTTGACGTTTTCCAGCACGACCGCGTACTGCTTCAGCTCATCGGCTTCCATACGTTACTCATAAGGGCCCGTATTAACCTTCACCACGCTTTTATCGCTCCGACCACAGTTACGAAAATGCGCGTTGCTGTGGGCTCTGTCAACAGGGTAAAGGTCGAGGCGGTGACAGAGGCGCTAAAACTCATGAAGGTCGATGCCGAGCTTATTCCCGTTGAGGTACGGTCTGGAGTACCTGATCAGCCAATTTGCGATCAGACGTTTGAGGGCGCCAGAAACAGGGCAAGGGAGTCAACCAAGATATCAGGCTCCGACGTGGGAATCGGCATTGAGGGAGGGATTTGCAGTTACGCCACGAAAACGCTCGCTTATGCGGTGGTCTATGCTTCGTCGGCAAGCGGCAAGGAGAACTTTGCCCTCTCGGCAGCCTTCTCCCTGCCCAAGGGTATTGTTGATCTAATTGGCGCGGGTATGGAACTGGGAGATGCCGTTGACAGGTTCTTTGGAGCCAAGGATAGCAAGCATGCCGAGGGAGCGGTGGGGTACCTAACCAAGGTGATATCAAGACGGGAGCTTTACGTGCAACCCGTTATCATGGCGCTTTATCCGTTTTTTGCCGATGACCCAAGGATTGCCCTTGAGCCCTAGAGCGAGCGGAAGTCGTTGGTTCCTGCGAGACATCTCCAAAAACGCAAAGCCAAAAATTGAGGCATTGCCCACGCATGATCCGAGTAGCTCTCCGGCCGTGGTCTCCCCGTTTAGCCGTCGATCCGTGAGGGCTAGTTCTAGGTCAATCCCTGCCTTACCAAGTTATCCCAATCTTTTTGCTAGCCCGGTTTATTGGTGTATTGATAGCTCAAACCCAAGCCAAGCATTGGTGAACGTCAGCCTTAGCCATGAAGAGTTTGCCTGTGGTTCAAGGCCCGGGGCCCTCGCCAGATTCGGAACGGAGTAACCGGGGTTACGGGGGCAAACCCGACCCGCAGTTCTCGTTGAGATACAGCTAAGCCGCCTTAAGGTCACGGTTGTACGCCAAACCGGAGTTAGCCGCAGAAAGACCTCCAACCAGGGGCCCAAAGAAAGTTGTACGCCAAACCGGAGTTAGAGGACTGAACCGGCTCTCGTCTGCTTCTGCGACGCGGCCGCACCTGAGGATGAGGATATCTTTCCCTGAGCGGCTGACTTCGCTCCCGTTTTCAGGGAACGATCCCAAAATACTTTTACATTGCGCTATATGGTTTTCTATCTCCCCGTTCTAACTGACGGGGGTCTACGTGATAAAAATGAAAATCTCGCTATTGGGTCATGGGTTTATAGCGAAGGCGCACGCCAACGCTTACCTGGTTTCCCCTCGCTTCTTTCAGCTTTCCGAAGAACCGGAGCTGAGCGTTGTCTATGGACGGGATCTGGGATCACTAAAGGCCTTCGCAAAGAAGTTCGGCTTCAAGACCTACACGACCGATCTGACCGAGGCGATTTCGATGGGCGAGGTGATCGATAATTGCCTCCCGAATCACATGCATGCTGCACCAACCATATCGGCTTTAAACAATGGAAAGCACGTGCTGCTCGAAAAGCCTATGGCGATGAACGCACAAGAGGCTCGTGAAATAGTTGAAGCGTCTAAGAAGGCAGGTGACGACGTCAAGGGTATGCTTGCGTTCAATTACCGTTTCCTTCCAGCAGTGGCTTTAGCCAAAGAGCTAATAGAAGAGGGGAGGCTAGGCAAGGTCCACGAGTACAGGGCAGCTTATCTACATGAATCGCTCACGCGCCCCAGCGCTAGGGCCACGTGGAGACAAAGCAAGGAACTCTCCGGAACGGGAGCACTGGGTGATCTAGGGTCTCATGCCATCGACATGGCCTTGTACTTACTGGGAGCGATCAAGGGGGTAATGGGAAAGACGTACACCGTCAAGCAAGAACTCCCATCGCGCGACGGCACGATGGTTCCCCAAGAAGTAGATGATGCGTTTGTGGCGCTGCTTTCCTTTACCAGTGGCGCTTATGGCGTTGTTGAGGCGTCGAAGGTCTCACCTGGGATGAAGAACTTCTTCAGGTTCGAGGCGCATGGATCCAAGGGGAGCTTGGCCTTTAACCTTGAAAGGCCCAACGAGCTTAACTTCTTCACGTTTGATGATGAGCAAAAGGTCTCGGGATTCAGAACCATAATAGCAACCGACCCATCTCACCCTTACGGAGGTATCTGGTGGCCCCCGGGCCACGTGCTTGGCTGGGAGCACTCAATCGATATAGAAATTGGGCACTTTCTCGACTGCGTGGCGAACAATAAGCCCATTTACCCTGGTGCAACACTGGAGGACGGCCTTCTAAACCAAAAGATCATCGACGATATATCACTATCATCAGAAAAAGGACAATGGGTAACCCTGTGAACTAAGCCATATAACAGAATGGGCTTTGGCTCGTCGGGCGGTC
>DSEZ01000032.1 GCA_011055275.1 Thermoprotei archaeon
CTTGCACGCCAGAGGCTGGCCATTTCACCACGGCAAGGGCTCGTCAACCGCTTGGTCTCCCCCTCATATGCCCTTCCGTGTCTCGTTTCTGTGCCAGGAGCATGGCTCTCGCCATGCACCGTTACGGTGCTCTGGTGCCACGGCGTGGGCGGAGTTTCCTCAGCACCTGAGGTGCCGATAGCCATCCAGCATCTCGCCTCCAAATAAAAACGCTGGTAAAAGATAAACATGATACAGCTAGTATATTGCCAGTAATACTATAAGAGCTCCGTTTACCATCAACGATACCAAATAAAGCTCCTTCTCCCTTGCCTGAAAGTGCATTTAGATCGCACATAAATTCTATTGTTTGGATGGGATCATACATGAGTTCCTTAGAAGTCTGGGCTTATTCCTTGGTTGCGTTTCATCGCGTTCGAGTTTGTACTATGTATGAAAAACTATTGTCGGATTAACGCTATGAGGGTGAAGCGTGACACCTGCGTAATGTTCCGGTGCAGGCATTTGCTCTAAGTGTTTTTCGGATTAAATCCACATAGACTTGTATTTTATTTTGGACAATATTAGCGGTATCCTGGGGCATTATGTGTACTCGATAATCGTATTTACGAAGGTACGTTATGCGATAGCTGTTTTTACATGTTAATGTGGTTGTTCGGTAATACATAGCACCAAGGGAACGATCATTTTTTGAAGTACTTGAGTTTTGGTGATCAAATCCCCAACTTTAGTATGCGCAGAGCTCGTGATATTCTACTTTGTTCTCTCAAGCTAATGTTATTAATGGTAATCAGAACACGCAGAATCCTGATGATTCATTTGACAAACAGATATTGCAGTATGAGTCAAGGCCTCACCAGAAACCCAGTTGTTCTTAGCATTAATGCTGGTAGGTCTCATTAGTAATGCTCCTATGGAGTCCCTATACAATGAGGTCTTTGGTCTCAAAATCTAAGCGTAACGCTATGACCTGCTGCAATGGCCTCAGTGAGTCCTTGAGGCTTTGTGAGCTGTCCGGATCTGTTGCCATGAATTGCCGCTCCATTTGGCTGGATTTGCTTGAGAGTTCCTTACCAATTTTATGAGCGCATACGTGCTTATTCTGAGCTTATAATCGAAGGGTCCTTCAATAATCAGAGGGGTATTGGCGGAATGTGCAGATGGCAGTATACGGACGACTAAAATAGCTCCGGTCTTCTAGCGACCGGCAGTCTACTGGTTTGCGCAAAGCTGTCGAACGTTCAAGCAAGTCTCGATTTGCAGACTGAATCATTCATAATTATCACTCTTGTCTAAGACTAAGTCGTAAGGGCGTTCGAGGGTTTTTCGGTTATTGGCGCGCGATGTGCGAATGATTGCCGATGTTTTACGTTGTTTATCCATATCCCGTTTGGAGTTTATATAAGATATTGTGATACCGAAGTTGCGCGATTGCGCTCTATATGTATAAAAATGATGCGTGTGAAATAGGTTAGCATAGCTTAGCGTTGTTAAGCATTGATATGTGGTATACGCAATATTAACATAGGGGAACTCCTTTAGGGTGAGTTGTGCTGAGTGGGGTAGCGACCTGGTGTATGTTGGTTACCCCGGCCGGTACTTATGGGTTAGGTTCGGTTTTCGCGATGCGTTTTTTGGGCAGTGGTTCTTTGTGTGGTTTGGTTGGCGTAGTGATTGGTGTCTTTTATGGGGTATTTTGGTATTTGTTGTTGCTTGGTTGGAATTACTCATTGGGGGCTCTAAGGTGAGACCCTCGGCAATACTTAAATTGGTATCTGCTAGCTATGGTATGAAAGTAAGTACCAGCTTTGTGTTGCCGGATGAGCTGTGGAAAAAGATCAAGGTTACTGCGATCGAGCGTGGCACTACGGTGTCGGCGATTGTCGCTGAGGCGCTTTCAAGCGCTGTTTCCCGCGGGAGTGGTTCTGGTATGTTTATTCCCGAAGGAGCTCCCAAACATGCCTTCATGCTTAAAGTCTTGACGAGTGAAAACAAGCAACAACTGATGACTTCGCTGATAACGGAGTTTATGGAGATGGGCGTAGGGGACGTGGATTTGCTCGGAAAGTACTTGAGAGGTGCCAAGGATGGCTGGAAGCATCCATCTAGAACGGGAAAGGAATCCGAGGCACTGACTTACTTGTTTAAGCTTTGTTCCGAACTGCATTATCCTGGTTTCGATTAATTAGCGGAATAGAAATCGCGTTCAATGACCGACCGGAAGAAGACCTCTATGCGCAAAGGTTTTAACTGTAAATGCGTGTTCTGATATGAGGAAGCCCTCTGTAGCGGACAGGATTTTGCTTTTGTTATCTATAAAGGAAGAAGGCAAATACATAGGAATGGACCATATATACGGAAAGGTCGCGAGGGACACCAAGGCCTTTGAGAAGATTGATCTAACTAAGTCTGAGTTGGAGTCTGAGGTCAAACTTCTTATAGCTAACGGCCTTGTAGAAGAGTCGGCGGGGAAGTATGCGATAACTGATAAGGGCGAAACGGAGCTTGATAATAGACTTAAGGAGATTTCCGAAGGCCTTAATTTATCTTATGTAACCGTATGGAAGGCGAGAAAGTATTATCCGGAAGTAGCCAGAGCGTTGCTTCCTTTTTTGACCGACCGCCCAGTATCCGTTATTAAGGTGTTTTCGGGAAAGGAAGACCCCATACATCAACTAGAACCCCTTTTCGTGAGATACAAGAGGTACAAACCTAAGCCGCAGTTCATATCCATATCCAATGAGCAAGAGTTGCTGGCATACGTAGACGATCATTGTGTTGATTTCATACCTTATGTCAGCAAGTTCAATTCGAATTACCCTGACTACTTGATCCTGGATTTGGATGCAGGTGAACGGCTCAAACAAGGCGAAAGGGGATTCCTAATGGTCAAGGCTGTGGCTGAAGCTATAGTGGACTTAATGGAAGAAGCGCGCATAAATTATCTACTGAAGTTCAGTGGATCGCGTGGTTTTCAGATATGGGCCGCGCTGGATAACTCTAATAAAGTTATATCTGAAAAACCCGACGCTTATTCGTTCTATCGGCAGGTAGCTGTTGAAGTCAGAAACTACGTGGAAAAGAAGTTGGAAGAAGATAGATCATGGATAGAAGAGTATGGCCTTGGAGAGGTAAAATGGCCAGTAACTTCTTCTATTGTGGCAAAAAAAGAGGAGAGATCAGATCAAATATTGATAGATTGGTCAAGCATGAAGCCCAACGGTGACGTAAGAGCCCCTTACTCTATGCACTATAAAACGGCGATGATTTCGTTACCGATCTTCCCCTCCGAGTTAAGGCAATTCAAAAGAGAGACCGCGTCAGTTGAAAACGTGATGGCAGCTCCCATCAAGGAATTCCCGCCTCCTGCGCCATCGGACCCATCGGCTTTGTTTCGCATTTTAGGTATTACATGAACTCGTCTAAATAGACTTATATCTGTGATGCCCTTTTACACAAGGTTGAAATAAATGACCAGAGCGCTCTCTCCCGAAAAAGGCGCTGGTGGCATGAAAAATTCTGCTAAGGTTAGCACCGGAACTGCGCCCCAGGGTTCGGTAAACTCAGGGCAAAAAATCCCATGGAGTGCGCTAATAGCTCTAGGCATGGGGATGTTGGTTTACGGGGTTGCGGAGAGCTTCGGCCCGGTGGCGGCCATCACCGGGATAATCCCACCAAGGCTTGCCTTCTTGGGTTACAGCCTTCCCTATATAGCGGGGGGAGTAGGAGCCTTCTTCGCGGGATATATGGCCGACTACATGGGAAGAAAGACATCGTTTTTAACAACAATCGCAATGCTGCTTGCAGGGCTCGTGCTGTACATCGCTCTAAGTGGGTCAACAATAGCACTTTTGATCTCATTCATATTGGTAGGGATGTCAGCCATAGGTCTTGAAAGCCCGATATTAGCGATGATGTCTGAGCAGGCATCAGCTAAAACCAGGGGGACTCTTCTTGTCATAACTCAAAACTTCGGTAATTTGGGTGTTGCGATAGTATTCATTCCCGTGCTTCTGGGATTCAGCGCTTTTCAGCAAACCATTGCGATATCCCTTATGTTCATAGGCCCTCTTATCGCCCTAGTGGTAACCTGGTTCCTCGTAGAGGAAAGCACACCTTGGAGCGCAGTAAAGCATAAGGTCGACATGAATATCGAACAAGCTTGGCATCAAAAGGACGGTTCTGCTGAACCCGTGAAGCCTCGGGGTGGACTATCTCTGAGGTTTCTTGTCCTGATTCTCATAGGCATAGCTCAGGACGTAGCATTTGTATACGCCACCTATGGCGTGTCTTACTCCTAC
The DNA here is from genome assembly GCA_011055275.1 of Thermoprotei archaeon. Classification (GTDB taxonomy): domain Archaea; phylum Thermoproteota; class Thermoprotei_A; order Marsarchaeales; family UBA168; genus UBA168. The sequence goes on from DSEZ01000032.1 coordinate 4,302, forward strand.
TTCTCATCATCAGCTGCCAGCCTAGTCCCGTTAATAGGCGGCTTTACGATGGTCGTGGTAGGTGTTCTAGCCGCCCTTTGGGTGGTCCCTTACATAGATAGGAGGACGTTTGCGACTCTGTCATATGGTCTTCTTTTGCTCTTGTGGCTTGTCTTGTGGGCCTTTGTCTCAATAACTAGGAGCAATGGTGGTTTTATGCTGCTAGCCATAATGACGTTGATATTTGTGCCCGTTGAAATCACGTGGGGGGCTAGGGCCGTGCTTGAGCCTGAGCTGTTTGGCACAGAGAGGAGGGGTCTGTACATCTCACTTGTAAGAACAGTCGTTTGGATAGCTACGGGTATAATAACCGGCATCCTCACCTCAGGAATAATTTCGTTCAGCTTCAGCTCGGCGATGGCAATTACAACCATTGTTTTTGCCATAGGCCTTGCGGCTGCGCTAATTTGGCAGGTCAAAGGGTTTGAAACCAAGGACAAAAGCCTGTATGGGCTTGACGCCGCTAAATGACCTTCCATAAATCTAAGTCTTGTTTTTTACCTAGAAAAAACTTAATAGCGATAGCTGAGATTTCACTTGCCGGTGTAGCTCAGCTACAGGTAGAGGCAAAAAA